>CAYUOD010000006.1:0-8070 GCA_964446225.1 uncultured Acidimicrobiales bacterium
GAGATTTCGGGAGGTCTCATCAATCTCCGTGGAACTGGAGGGTTGACGTCCGTTGAATGTGGCCGTACAATGGCCGTACATCGAGGAGGACTTGGGGTGGCTGCTGAGACGAAGCGCACGCGCAGCAAACGGCTAGAAGTTCGCACTACCCCTGAGGATCGCGCACTCATCGACCGGGCAGTCGCTGCATCCAACACCGATCTTTCGGACTTCGTCGTACAGAACCTGACGATTGCGGCGCGCCGAGTACTCGCCGAGCGCTCTGAGTTTGTGCTTGATGCCGATGCGCACGAGGCGTGGGAAAAGATCAACAGCCGTCCCGCCCGTGAGCTCGCCGGGCTACGCAAGTTGACTGAGCGACCGTCGCCGTTCGCCGACGCGTGAGCAGCCAGTACCGGCTACCACGAGTTATCGAAGCCAGCGACAGCGTCGACAATTTTGAGTGCCGATCGCCAGAGCAGACTCTCTGGCTTCGACATCATGCCCGACAGGCAAACGCTTCAGGTACAGCCAAGGTGTTGGTCGTCACCCAGGGCGATTCCGCCGATGTAGTTGCGTACTACGCGTGGGCAATGGCCAGCATCGCGGTATCAGACGCTCCCGCACGCCTACGAAAAGGTGCGGGCCGTTACCCACAGCCCGTTGCCTTGCTTGCGCGCCTCGGAGTCTCAACCGACCACGAGGGTTATGGTCTGGGCGCAGGCATGCTGACTGATGTGATCTACCGCGCTGCTCAGCTCGGCGCTGACATCGGATGCCGCGGGCTTCTGGTGCATGCTGAGACACGCGAGGCCCGTGACTTCTACCTCCACCTCGTAGGTGAAATCGAGCAATCGCCCACCGACGAACTTCACCTTGAGCTCTTGATGAAGGACATCCTCAGGACCCTGCAAGGCTGAACAGGATCACATTACGCCAGCACTTGCCGCTCTGCAGAACCAGCTCCGGTTGTCACCGATCAAAGCGCAGTGGCACACGAACGAGGTCATAGTCTCGCGGGGTCATGTCGTTGACCCTTGCGTAGTAGAGATCCGGGAACTGCCCGGTGGTGTCGAAGCTCATTGACTCGCTCGTTCGATCGATCAGCGTGGGATAAGCCTCGTAGGGAGGCTGGTAGCGATTCGTCCAACTCCAGGTTGCTTCGGCTATGAGCTGCGGTTCTGTCCAGTTAATGAGATCCTCAGAGGTGACGAGATAGATCCCAACGGGATCGATCACACCGTAACCAGCAATTGCGACGAACCGCTCAAGATAGGTGTTGTAGGTGAGTCCCCCGATTGGCGCATCAACGACGCTGGGACAGGTGTGCTCGGCGGGATCAAGATCGGGATTGGTATACGGATCGAGAAACGTCATCTCGAAGGCAGTCCCGTCCCAGGCACGCCACGAGGATGCATCATCGAGCGTTGCGGTCCGCAGCAAACACTCACCTTGCACATTGATGCCGTCCCGGTGAAAGTTGTACTGAACAAGCATGTAGTAGTAGTCGTCATTTGGATTCTTCACTATGTCGCTTGGCTGCCACATAGCCGCCAGCCCTGCATCTGGCACGTACTTCACAGGCACGGTAGCCACCAGATTCTCAGGGGCAGGCTTCGAGGACCACGTCATGCCACCGTCCACCGAGACCGCCGAAGTGAGGCTTATCTGCTGGCACTTGCCTCTTTCGCCGCTGCACATAGCTTGGTCATAGTTGATCTGGATCTTGTAGTTGGTGGCGTCGAAACCACTGTCGCCGCGCGCGTCCACCCAGAAGTCGAGGTTGTCGCCAGCCAGCAGGTCCAGGGACAGCGCAGTCCTCCTGGTACCGGCAGCGCCCTCTTCGATGGTGGTCGACCAGAGCTGTCCGTCGGGGCCGTCAATGCCGGCCTCCACGCCGTTGCCTCCACCTTGACCTACGTCTTTCACCCTCGCATCTACAATAACTAGCCCATCACGGGGCGCAGTCCAGCGCCGAACCGGGTTGCAACCCACCTCCGGGTGCACACCCCAGTCAACGATTGAACAGAGGCCGCTTGCGCGCCACTCCGCCTCGACCACAGCCATCTCCGACGTGCCTGAAGTCGAGCGAGCCAGATAAGACCAGTCCCGCTCTCCCTGGGTGAGAGAAAAGTCACGCCGCCCATCCCAGGCCGCTGCCAAATCACCATGAAACTCGTTGTGGATCACAGCGTAAATGGTGGAACCATCCTCGGTGTAGGTCGCTGCTATCCACTGGAAATTGCTGTACTGCGAGGGATCCGGGTCATATGCCGACGTGAAAATCGCTGGACACGTCGCAACGAGCGAGTCGAAGTCGGGTCCGATGAGACGGAAGTTGTTCGGATCGGCAAGAGTCAGATTCACGTTGCCGTCGGCCGTGCGAAACGCCCGGACGGGTAGGTCGGGGTACATGAAATCGTCGCAACGATCGGTCGACCAGGCGTAGACAGTCTCCTCAGGTCCCGTCACTGTCACGGTGGCGCTGTACGGTTCCTCGCTCGGCGCCGTCGTGGTCGGGTCGACAATGGATGATGCCGTCGCAGGTGGTGCGGTCGTGGAGCTTGCGACAGCTGTGACATCATCGCCCGACGAACAGGCTGCGACAATCAAGGCGAACACGGCCAGCAGCGTCAGCGTACGTAAGGTGGCTGTGGGCATCTGATCCCCCTGCTGATGCGTAGTCTGATCGCGCTGTGCACCATGAGGCTACGCCTCACGCGCCGAACATGCCGGGTTCGGCGTCTGGAGTCGTTGGCTCCCCTCAATTGAGTCGATAAGAGTTTCGCTACTGAAGAGCCACGGCGCGCCGGCGTCAGCTTCTCCGTCGTTGATGAGTCTGCTTTGGATGTCAAGAGTTCTGCTCGCTATCAGTACCCACGTCATGGCTGTCACAGCCCAGTTCTAATCTCGCCCTGATGAGTTGTCGTGGGCCGATGGCCAACACAACGGAGTGAGAGGTGGCAACTTGGAGGGCTTCGAGTCAGCGAGAATCCTGATTACCGTGATCGCGTATCCGCAGATGGGAGCTAGGAGTCGTGAGACGGTATGCGTCGCCGGAATTCGGGTTGACAAGGTGCCTCATAGATGGGTGAGAATCTGGCCATATCCTCTTCGGGAGATTCCGTTCGAGCATCGGTTCAAGACCTGGGACATCGTCGAGCTGGCGATTCGGGCGAGCGGCTCTAAGGACCGAAGGCCTGAGTCCCACACCTGCAATCCTGATGACGTTCGAATAGTTGGGCGCCTCGACACGGCCAAGCAGTGGACAAGCCGAAGAGGCGTCATTGACCCGCTCGTATTTTCTTCGATGTGTGAGTTCCTGTCGCTGCATGACACTGATGGGCGCAGTCTCGGGGTGGTTCGAGCTGGTGTCGTCGACAGGTTCAGTCATGAGGCCTTGCCGCCAGCCAAGCTGATCGAGAAGCAAGAAAAGATCGATCTGCACGAGTCTGAGCCGTCGCTGCTGACATATGACAATCAGGCCTTGGAGGCCATCCCGTTTGTATTTCGGTATCACTGGCGATGTGACGGGGTCACTCGGTGCCCAGGGCATCAATCACCGTTTTCCACGCACGAGGTGGGTCAGACGTACCGCAGATACCGTCTGCTCTATGGTAGTGATCCGGCGGTTCTGGAGAAGATGGTAGATGCATTCACGCGAAAGTTCGACAGAGATCGAGAAGTGTCGTTCTTTGTCGGGAACATGCACAGATTCCCCCAGAACTGGCTGAATCTGGGAATCTACAATCCGCCTAGATCTTCAGGACAGTCAGTGCAGGAATCGCTCTTTGAGCCTGATCTGTGATGCATGACCTGTGGCAAGTGGCGTGATCTCGCTCGAAACAGAGGAGTGCCACAGCTTCATGACGGGCGGCCAAGACGACATGATCGAGGCCATCAGCCGAAGTTTCGTGGAGCAGCTGTAGGTAGGTCTCTCGTGCTGCCGGTAGCCCGTCTCGGAAGGCGTCGCGGTTGCTCTTTGGATTTCCCAGTGCGCGGAGGTGCCGGTACTCAATGTCTGCGGCGGACAATGCCGCTGCGAGCTTTGTCTTCGAGAATCCCGGCTTACGCGAGATTGGTGTCAGTCGAACATCAAAGAGTACGGAGACGTCGGTGGCTTTGAGCTCTTGAACGAACTCATCAATCGTCCTGCCCTCGTAACCGATCGAGATGATCGATCCGGTGGTCTCCTCAAGCGTGCTCACCCGATCAACCTAGCAATGGGGTGAACAGGACGGATGGACACAGAGTTCAGCGGGTCACTCCGAGCAGCGAGACCGCCACCAGAAAAGTCTTCCGCGGAAGACTCGCTGATCTCGGCAGTGACGAGATCTCGCGCTGGCTCCAAGCCATGCATGTCACAGAGCGGTCGTATCGCGAGCTTGTGGGGTTTAGCAGTCGAAAGTATTAGGCATTGTCGGATCGAACAACATCTAACAGAAGGCGCGAAGTCGATTGCTTGACGGGCCATATCTGTCAGGTTACCCTGACAGATATGAGGATTGTTTCCGTTGATGCTTTGCCAGTGGATCCCTTGGATGCGTTGCGGGAGTTGACGAGGGGTGAGGCTGAGTTGGAAGCGATCCGTCGTACCAAGGTTGAGGCCGCGCGTGTAGATGGGGTGTCGTGGGAACGGATCGGGAAAGCACTCGGTGTCAGCCGGCAGTCGGCGTGGGAGTATTACTCATCGAATACCCGCGCGAGTCTTGCCTCAACGGTCGATGCGAATTCGGAGCTCTCTGAGGATGAGGCGACGGATCTGGCTGTCAGCGAGGTTCGTCGTGCTCGCCGTCGCCGTCGTTCGGCCTGAACACCACAATGCGGGTCGTGTTGGATGCGAACGTGTTCGTGTCCGGGGCGATTCAGAAGGGTTCGTCGTTTCGGATTGTGCAGCGCTGGCTCCGAGACGCTGACTTCGAGGTGGTGATGTGTCCAGAGCTGATTTCATCGTGACCGGCGACAAGGATCTTCTCGAATGGGAAGCTCAGACCCCACCTGCGGTCACTCCAGCCGCCTTCGAGGAGAATCTGTTGGTCGAACGTAACGCTCAGCTTTGCGAGAGCTGATCCTTGAAGAACTGGCCAGCCACACTTGGTTCGTAGTCCAAGTTGGCGAGCAGTACTGGGCCCCAAACCGCAGAGAACGACCAGGCTGTCCAGCCGATGCCCCGGTCGCTGAGGAAGCTCATGATGTCGTCGCGGTACAGGCCCTCGCTGTAGGTCGACTCCAGGTAGATTTCGTTGTAGGCGTCTGGGTCATCGGCGGGTGCCAGGTCAGGGAACTCCACCAGCACGTTCGAGCGGGTTGCTTCGTCGGTGAACCCGATCTCGGTCGCCAGCACCGGGTAGCGCTCAGCGGTTTCCCCGAAGGCTTCAAGCCAGGGGCGGTTATCGATCGAGCCGGGATACGGATGGGCCGCATACACGATGTTGTCTCTGGCCACAGGATCGTCGTTGACATAGGAGAGATCAGACGCCCAGTACATGCCACCCACGATTGCAACGGCGTCAGGGTCCTGGGCCCGGATCACATCGACGACCTCTTCGGCGAGCGTCTTCCACTCGTGCCAGTCGCCGGCGTTATCTCGCCCGTCGCTAGCGACCCGGCTCAGGTTCACCGGCTCGTTGAACAGCTCGTAGAACGCGACCACATCGTTGCCTGAAAAGTGCGCTGAGATGGTCAGCCAGAAATCCTTGAGCTGATCCGGTGTGGTTTCGTAGATCGGCTCTTCGAAGACACCCGTCGTTGGCATACCGATTGAGTGGTAGTCGATGATGGCGTACATCCCCAGATCACCTATCCACTCGACTGTGCGGTCCAGAGTTTTGAGCGACTGCTCGGGATCGTCTCGCCACAGCGCAGGGTGGATTGGTATACGCACGAGCTGCACACCCCAATCGGCCATTGCGGCGTAGTAGTCCCTGCCCCATGTTCCAAGCGCTGGTTCGCCGAACGTTGTTTGCGCCAGAGGATCCACAGCGCTCACGCCACGCAAGACCACAGTGTTGCCTTCGCTGTCGACGATCCGGTTGCCCTCAGTGTGAAACGCCGTTGGAAACGCCGTTGGGAACTCAGCTGGGATCGCGTCATCAACGACGGTATTTGTGGTTGCAGAAGGCGTGGCGCAACTAGCGAGCAGCAGCAGCCCGGCGATGAGAGTGGCAATAAGTTTGGTCATAGGTTGAGGGTAAGAAACCCTCAACTCATGCACATCGGACCGCAGGCGGGTTTGCGTCTCCCCCCACGGGGGGATGGACTATTCGGGCTCCGGGATCGTGACGAGCCCGTGCTGGTAGGCGAACACGATCGCACCGGCCCTGTCACGTACAGCGAGCTTCGAGAAGATCGAACTGATGTGAGATTTCACTGTCGCCGCACCCACATTCAGGCCTTCGGCGATCTCAGAGTTCGTGGCCGCGGCAGCCATCATGGTGAGTACCTCGAGCTCGCGCTCGGTGAGGTCGTGGCTCACAACCATTGCAGTCGGCTGCGTAGACCTCGACGCGGCGATCACCCTTGGAGCCACCACCGGATCGAGCCACGCACCACCAGCCGCAACGATACGAGTCGCCCGCACAAGATCTTCGACGGGTGCCTCTTTGAGCAGGAAGCCAGCAGCACCAGCCTTGATCGCGGCCCACAGAACCTCGTCGTCATCAAAGGTGGTGAGCACGAGGACCGGTGGGCCTCCGGCATCTCGAATCCGACGTGTCGCTTCGGCTCCGCTCATGCCCCGCATGCGCATGTCCATGAGCACAACATCAGCCTCAACCTGCGCGGCGAGGGCCACCGCGTCGCTGCCGTTGTCTGCTTCGCCCGCGACAGTGAACTCATCGTCGTGGTCGAATATCGAGCGCAGACCGGCGCGCACCAGCGGCTGATCGTCGACGAGAATTATCGAGATCATGTCTGCCTGCCATCCGCCGATTGTGTTGTTGGCGTCCTCGGCAGCGTCGCCTCGACAATCCATCCATCAGCTGTGGGGCCAGCATCGAGGTGGCCGCCCACAGAACGTGCCCTCTCGGCCATGCCCTCGAGCCCGAAGCCAACACCTCGACGTGCCGCTGGCGAGCGGCCTCCGTGATTCACGACACTTATGTGGGCGTCGGCGTCATCGCAAGTGATCAAGACCTCCACAGTCGCGCCCCCGGAGTGCTTGCTGGCGTTCGTGAGTGCCTCGGCCACGATGCGGTATGCGGTGAGTCCAAGAGGCGCATCAAGCATCTCTAACGAGTCAGCCAGGGTGAGGTGTACTTTGAGCCCACGCTGTCGATGCTCGAGGACCAGCTCTTCAATGTCGCCGATTCCTGGCGTCGCCGTATCTGGTGCGGTCTCACCCCTCAGCAGAGTCACAGCGCGACGCACGTCGGCCATGCTGCGGCGTCCGACGTCTTCTGCCTGGACCAGGATGGCTTCGGCCTCGTCCGGATTCGACCTGACCAAACGGCGGGCCCCACCGATATGCAACAGGACCGCCGTGAGAGAGTGACCGACAATGTCATGGACATCCAGCGCAATACGGCCGCGTTCTTCGGCCACAGCCTGGTTCATAACCCGGGTTCTCGTGCGCTCAAGCTCGACGACCAGCTGTCGCGTCTGGAAAGCGACCCGGCCGAATATGCCACACAGCACGAATGCAGTGGCCCAGTAGAGCCAGAAATCTCCGGCCCCTGAGTTCGATGCCTCAAGGACCAGCGGAGCCGCGATTGCAGCAACAAGGCTCACCACCACCACAACAGTTGACGGATCTCGAAACGGCACATAAAACGCAGCGAGCAGGACGAAGAAGTAGGCGCTACTTGACGCTGTTCCGCTGGCATCCACGAGCAGTGCCGCGATCCCACCGAGCATCACGACCCAGCTTGGAACCCTCGGCGACGCAGCGCGGGCCAGATATCCCAACAGCGCAGTCACAACCGTGGCAACGATGAGCAGCGGCGAGTTGGTGGAATCGATGAACACAACTACCGCGATGACCAGGCAGCCAACAGCGAACACCAGCGCCCAGAATCGTTCGTCCTCGAGGCGGAGATCCAAGCTCATATGCGCAGTTCCTGCATGATCGCAAGACTACGCAGCAACGCGGTC
>CAYUOD010000006.1:8170-27660 GCA_964446225.1 uncultured Acidimicrobiales bacterium
CACGAGACGATCGTCATCGACGGCACCCAGTTCGAGGCCTTCACCACCTCCGGCGGAGTTGGCACGATCTGCGAATCGTATGTCGGTCGGGTAGAGAACCTCGACTACAAGACCATGCGTTACCCAGGGCACATGCAGGCCATGGAGTTCTTCTTCCACGAGCTGCTGATGAACGAGAACCGTGAGCTGGCCGCGCAGATCTTGACGCACGCGAAACCGCCCGTGGCCGACGACGTTGTCTATATACATGTCGCGTCAGAGGGACACATCAATGGCCAACTCGCACGCCTCGAATATGTGCGTGCGTTCAAGCCCCGGGAGATCGCCGGCGAGATGCGCACGGCCATCGCCTGGACCACCGCCGGATCAGTCGTGTCGACAATCGAGCTGGTCAGCGCCGGGCTGTTGCCACAACAGGGATTCCTGAAACAAGAGGACATTCCGCTCGACGCGTTTCTCGCCACGAGTGCGGGCTCTCTTTACACCGTCGACGACTGATCGACACAGAGTTCAGTGGGTCACTCCGAGCGGTGAGACCGTCACCATAAAGGTCTTCCGCGGGAGACTCACCGACCTCGACGGCGACGAGATCCCGCGTCACCGTTCGTCGTGGCGAACCTGACGATCGTGGCGCGGCGCGTGCTCGCTGAGCGCACTGAGTTTGTGCTTGCGGCAGTGGGCTGCTGGTGCACACCGAGACGCCTGAGGCCTCATCAGATTCGACGTTGATTCGATGTTGATTCGATTCACAATCTGGGGCCCTGGCGTGAGAATCAAGCACGTATAGCTCCGTCGCTGTCTGCCAGACGGCAACGGACACACGGAAGGACGAGACATGGTTGCAAAGAGCGATCCGCGATCCGGTGGCATGACGAGCGCGGCACAGCCGAGACGGTCGAGGCGATTGTCAGTGAGATTCGGCTCGCTGTTCGTCGTACTGCTGCTGGCGGCATTGATGATCTCGGTATCGTCACCGACCTCAGCCGGAGAGGCTGGAGTGAGCATACGTGCAGAGGCAGCGTCATCGAACTATGTCAATGTCGACGGAGTGCCACTCGGCACCGATGTGACCGTCACGTTCGAGAACAACGGAACCAAAGCCTGTGCGGACTATGAACTCACGGGCGGCGTCCATGCTGGAAACCCAATGGACAACGATCCGGCGTGCGACATTGAGCCAGGTTGGACCCTGCGTGCCCTCGTGCCTGGACAAGCAACTCCTGTGGCAGAACTCGTCGTTGCACACGCAGAAATTACGGGATTCTCCTCGACGTCGGTCTTTGTCGACACGACGGATCCCGGTGTAGCTGATCCCACCCAGATTGTGGATTACAGCTGCAGCGGCGGCGTATTTGTGCACTCGGCGAGCGGTGCAAGCCGTGTCATCACCTCACCTGGACCTGTCGAAATCGACTTCACTGCCGGCGGCGGTGACTGCCCAGGATTCGACGTTGGATCATACGATGTTTCGACCGGTGGGGAGTTCATTCTCAACATGCAAGTTAACGATGGCGAGGCAAATCCAGACACGACAGTTGATGTGAAAACCAACATGTACGGGTACTGGATGCTCGGGGCCGACGGCAGGATCTATCAGTTCGGTGATGTTGCCGCCCACGGCGGTGTCGATCTGGAAGACGGCGCCACGGCCGTAGCCTTTGACCGACTTTCTTCTGGCGAAGGTATCTGGGTTCTCGACAGTTCGGGCCAGGTGCGTGCCGTTGGTGCAGCGGTCAACTTCGGCAATGTCGATCTCGCCAGCCTCGCTCCTGGCGACAGAGTGGCGAGCATCTCAGGCACGCCGTCTGGGAACGGCTACTGGGTGTTCACTGACCTGGGGCGAGCGATTACCTTCGGAGACGCGGCTCACTATGATGATCTGCCCGGTCTTGGGATCGTACCCAACGGGCCAGTCGTGGCATCTGCCTCGACACCGTCGGGCAAGGGCTACTACATGCTCGGCGCTGACGGTGGTGTGTTCGCCTTTGGTGACGCCCAGTTCTTCGGTTCGATACCTGCTGTGTTGCCACCAGGTTCACTGCAGTGTCCGATAGTCGGTCTGGTTCCCGTACCGACCGGCGACGGCTACTGGATGGTTGCCTGCGACGGCGGTGTGTTTGCTTTTGGTAACGCACCGTTCCGTGGCTCGACACCCGGCGTGTTGCCTCCTGGGGTCGCGCTCAACTCTCCCATCAACGGACTCGTCCCCTACGGCAACGGCTACCTGATGGTTGCCGCCGACGGCGGGGTGTTCACCTTCAGTGATCTGGCGTTCCTGGGCAGCCTGGGTGACAGTCCGCCGGCCGCGCCGATAGTGGCCATAACTGCCTGGACGACCAGCGGCTAGGCGCCACACACCATTTGGTGAGCAATTTGCGTCGATTCGATGGTCTCCTGTTCGGTGATGCGCGCAGAATGACCTGGGAGCTCGCAGAGCATGGATCTGAACATTTCAGGACTCGAGGATGTCGTAGAGATAGGTCGAGGAGGATTCGCGACCGTACACCGGGCATATCAGCCAGCCTTTCGGCGTACGGTCGCAGTCAAGGTCCTGAATGCTGCCTGCCTTGACGATCTGTCGATCGAGCGGTTCTGGCGAGAATGTCAGGCCATGGGACTATCGTCCGGGCACCCCAATATCGTGACGGCACTCGACGCCGGTTTCTTGGATTCTGGTCAGGCCTATGTGGTCATGCCGTACATGCCAGCGGGTTCCTTGGCTGATCGGGTGCGCCGGGACGGCCCAATGCCGTGGGCCGAGGCCTCGATCGTCGCAGTGAAATTGGCGGGCGCGCTGCATGCAGCCCACGACTCCGGGGTGATCCACAGCGACATGAAGCCGGCAAACGTTCTCGTCTCTGAATATGGTGAACCCAAGTTGGCCGACTTCGGAATCGCCAGAATCTCCGGCGCCTCAGACACAGGACCGGGTGTGGTGACGGCCAGTCTTGCGTTTGCTCCACCCGAGGTGATCGAAGGCAAGCGGCCCACGGTGAGGTCCGACATCTACAGCCTCGGCACCACCATCTACTACCTGCTGAGTGGGCACGCGCCCTTTCGGGTGTGCGGCGAAACGTCGGTCGCTGCGATCCTCAGCAGGATCCTCAACGACGAGCCGCAGGACGTCGTCGACCAAGGAGTTCCACGACAGTTTGCCGAGGTGGTGATGAAAGCGATGTCGAAGAATCCCGATGATCGCTTTGAGACCGCTGCCGACTTCGGCCGCCATGTGCGCCTCGCGCAGGACGAACTCGGAATCAGAGCAACCGAGCTGACGATATTCAGAGTGCAGTCCCAGGAGCCAGCGGCCCAAGCTGATGTGAGTGCAGACCTGCTGACCTCCGGAGACGACGATGTTGAAGCGGTCGACGGGGCCGATGAAGCCGACAGGGCCGACGATGAAGTGACGCGCGACGTGCCGCAGGTAGCTGCTGGGGGTCCTTCACCAGCAAAGACAGACTCTGAGCAACCGACGAACAGGCGGCGGAACCTGGCGATCGCAGGCGCATTGGCGGTGTTGCTGCTCATGGGGCTGACCACAGTACTGAACCGCGGACTCCTGAGCGGCTCTGGGAATACCCGGGAACCGGCCCGCTTTCTTGGCCAAAGCCCACCGCTCGATGACCCCGCGGCGAGCCTTGTCGCCGAGGGCTACATTCCCCCGAGCGGTGGTGATCCGCTGAACCCGCCAGCCATCTCTGACTATGGCGTCATAAATCCTCTGCAGAATGCGTTCGACCATGTGTCTGGTCGCAAAGCGCAGTGTCCGGATGGTCTTGTACGAGATCTGAGTGGTCAAGACCTGAGCGGAGTTGTCTGGCGAGAACGAGATCTGCGCTGCACCGACTTTCGGGGGGCGGATCTCTCTGGAGCTGACCTGCAGGGCTCGCTGATGTGGGGCTCAGATTTCACCGGCGTAGACCTGACCCAAGTCAACTTCGGCACCGAGATGGTCAATCTTCAGGCCGCTGTTCTTGTGGGCGCTGATCTGAGTGGACAAGTGATGGTGCAAGCGGACTGGGGATTCGCGAATCTGTCAGACGCCAACCTGATGGGGTCCAATCTCGACATGGACGAGGAAGTCGTACTGTCCAACACGATCTGTGCTGACGGCTCAAACAGCGACGACACCGGGTGCGTGCCGTCTCGTGACTAGCGACCTTGCCGGTGCTGAGCCTGTGTTGCTGGCACGGCTTGGCGATACTGAGCTCACGGTTGGCCCGCGTGATGTCGTCACGATTGGCAGGCATAGGCGGGCGACCCTGCGCTCGAATCACGAACGGGTCTCCCGGCGCCACGCGACGCTACGAGGTGAGAGCGATGGTTGGTACTTCATCGACGAAGATTCCCTGAACGGGTCCTACTTCGGCGATGAGGCAGTTCACCGGATCCTCATCGACCGCACAGTCGTCATTCGCCTTGGCGATCGCCGCAACGGACCGATTCTTGAGCTCTATGTTCCAGAGTCCGATTGAGCTCACAGCGCTTGCGATTTGCTTGATAAAGACGAGGATCTGAGGCAGGATTGAAAAGAGGCGGGGGCGACGTCTTGGATGAGGCGAACACAATTCTAGAGGTGTGCCGGGACGGCAAGCTTGACTCTGAAGTTGTGCTCGAGGGTGAGACGTTCTCTATAGGACGAGGCTCATCAACCTTCGACCCTGACCTCTCACTCGACGATCCCCATTCTTGGATCAGTCGCAGGCATTGCGTTATTAGCCAAGCCTTGGGCACCTGGTGGATTGAGGATTGCGGCAGTCGCAACGGCACGTTTATCCGAAACGGAGACTCGCTCACCCGTCTGAAAAACAAGACACAGCTCTCGGGTAGTGATGTGATCTGCATTACCGCGGATGCCGACGAGACAGGTCCGACCAGTACCTGGGAACTGCGTGTAATCGATCCGAGCGCAACAGTCACTCTTGATGTGTCGCTGACTTCGAACTTGGCTCCGGTCGCCGACGAACCAGCGGTGCGTTGGGACGCGGAGGCCATGACGCTGACGATTCTTGGACG
This sequence comes from uncultured Acidimicrobiales bacterium, assembly GCA_964446225.1. Taxonomy (GTDB): domain Bacteria; phylum Actinomycetota; class Acidimicrobiia; order Acidimicrobiales; family Poriferisodalaceae; genus CAYUOD01. The sequence goes on from CAYUOD010000006.1 coordinate 13,187, forward strand.
AGGCTGCGAACGTACCGTTGAGCTGCGGAAGCAGGGCCAGGATCTTGTTGCTCACATGGCGTCGCGTAATGCTGACCACGAGGGTGATCCCGTTGTATGCAGTGTCGAGGAACTCCTCGTTGCGGTCTGGGGCGAGCCCGACTCGTGGGACAAATACCATCCCCCCACTCCGGAGAATCTGCGGGACCTCATCCTGGCGGTCCGCAAGGCCATCGAACCGAACTCGGGCAGTCCTCAGATCCTGCAGAATCAGCGGGGCGTCGGCTACAAGCTGCGCACGGTTCCTGCCTAATCACAGGCCTGGCAACATGGTTAGCAGTTGGCGAGAATCTCGCCTTGTACTCCGTCGCTGTCTCCGTCGGGATCCCCCGCAGGCCAGAACGTTCCAGAGCCGCTGAGAGTCGAACCGTTGACCGACAAGTCGAGTCCTCCACCCAGGCTCGCGTAGTTCGGGTTCGCTTCCCAGGTGGTGTCGTAACTCGTGCTGTCATAGATGGAAGGATTGTCCCGTTGAAGCCGCTGGAGTCTCGGTCGTTGCGGTCGTTGCGGTCGTCGGAACTCCCGCCTCCACAGCCCGTCGCGATCAGTGCGAAAGCGAAAAGGGCCAACAGAACATTGGTGGTTCATTGCGCATGGCAATCCCCAAGAGACTTGATTTCACCATAGACCTGCACGTCGGGGCTGTGGAGAATCGCCACCTGATCGTCACGTGACACAGTTCAGCGTCCTTGTTATCGTGACGGCCACAACAGCTGTGTTGGCTAGCAGGTCGGTAATCGGGCATGCATGAACCCGTCACGATATGACTGTGCGCAAGCTGGTCGCCTCGCCGCGATCAGGTGCTGTGTTGCTTATTGTGGCCGTTTTTGTGTTGGCAGGATGCACGAGCGACAGCTCTGAGAGCGATGAGTCCAACAGTCCCACACCAGCGACATCGCCGGATGGGGCGCCTCAGCAGAGTGACGACGATCAGGCCGCCGCGATTCCACGGTTGGGTTTTGCTGCCGCGGTCTATGAGATCCCGCCACCAGCCGGCGTCGCCGAGAATTCTCCACCGTTTACCGACGCTGTCAGCCTGATCGACGCTGGCGTCGAGGCTGGCGTATGGACTGAGGTCGACGGCATACGAGCCGTGCTCAGCATCGTTCTCGGCGAACTTTCGCCACAAGCCGTACCTGCCCTCGACGAACTTCCGCACACGAGCTACCCCAGCATCTTGAACCGGGCGAGAGTGCTGTTGGAGGATCAAAGCCTTGACGAGGCTGTGCGAGCCGACCTGGAGCGCCTGACCTACTTCTTCTTCTCGGACTCGTTTTCGGGCAGCGCATCGGGTGACGACGAGGCTGGCGCGTCATCCATTGGTGCCGGTCAGGAACCCGCCGTGTTAGCAGCCAGCGCCAGCTCACAGCCGACGGGCGTGTTTGCCAGTCTGCCAGCATCGGTATCGCAGTCGCTGGACTGCGGTATAGACGAATTCCTGACGTTCGGGGCTCAAGATACGCAGTTGTGTTATCAGGTCATGAGCAATTCCGCTGACGACATCGTGTATGTGCCCGCCACCCCGGGTGCCATTGACCCATCAGCCCAGATATTCGACCTCATCGAGCAGGCTCGTACCGGATACGAGGAGCTCGCTGGCAGTGAGCTGCCAGCGATTCGCGTCCTACTCAGTACCCGTCTCAATCTCGCTGACACCGGCACTGAGAAAACCCTTGCCCACGTTGCGAGCTACCTTTTTTCGACCTGTCGAATTGCGATATTCGCCACCGACGAGTTCTTTACAGGTGGACCAGAACTTCGCTTGATGGTTGCCCACGAGCTATTTCACTGCGTGCAGGAAACATGGAACGGAGACCTCGACAACGAGGGCCTCGTGGCCGAAGGTGGCGCCCACTACTTCGCTCAGAAGCTGGTCAACGAGTGCACTGGTATCGATGAAGGATTCGGCAGGCAGCTCGACACCAACACTGCGAGCGGATCGCTGCTCGACTTGTCCTATGAGGGCTGGTTCTTCTGGGCATTCCTCGACGAACAGGGATACCTCGCCCCGCAGGCGATCGCACAGCTTCACCGCGCCGTAGCTGAGGGTACCTCTGTGTCTGATGGGCTCTCGGCGCTGGTGGCCGATCTGCCTTCAGTATTGAACGAGTTCTATGTTCGGCTCATGGGCCCGGGGCTAGCTTGTGACTTCCAGGGCAAGGAAGTCACCGAGACCATACCTATCACCCAGAAGGGCCCGGTCGAACTTGAGGCCTCGCTTTGGCAAGGCACCCGCTACAAGCTCGATTACACGAAGAAGCGTCTGTTCGAACAGGAAAACAAAGGCCCCGGGCGAGTTGGCATGGCCAAGTTCGCCAGTCGGTCTGCTGAGGACGATTGGGTTGTCACGACGCCAGAAGTCCGGACGAAATGTACCGAGGACGAGCCGTGGATCGTCGTTGTCACGGCACTCAACGACTCCGAAACGGCGCCACCGCAAGTGCTCGAAGTGACCAAGATGAGCAATGGTGTCTGCGATGCATGCCTGATCGGCCAATGGGGTATCGATCCAGCGTCGGTGAACGCGGTGTTTGCGAAGAACGTCCCGGGGCAATCGCTGGATGTCACCGGCTCCTGGATCCTGGGATTCGCGGCGGCTGTCGACGGCGCGAGTAGCGCCACTTTTACCGATGAGCGCAACTTGCAGATGACAGCAGGACCAATCGAGATCAAGTCGGTCGGCAGTGGCACAGGCGCATACAGAGCAGACGAAACGAACATCGTGGTCGATGGCTACACAAGTACAGTCGTCGCAAGCGCCCTCGGTGTCACATCCGTACCATTCAAGTTCGCGGGTGATGGAGAGAACGTCGCCTATACCTGTGAGAAGGATTCGCTGACCTACACCATCGGTGAGGACTCATGGGCCGCGACTCGTATTCCAGAGACGCCCAAGGGTGAGCCCTATTTCGGGTGAGGCTGCGGCTATGTCCGCCTTGGACCTGCATCACGCCTGGGGCGACGACCCGCTCACACGAAATGGGGCACGGGCGGCGACTGCTTCTGGACGGCTGCGATCCACATCGGACCGATGCACAGTCCCACCTGTTGATGCCGACATCGACGCGCTCGCAAACATAGTCAACACGGTTGGAGTGATGGGCATGGGTATTGCTCACCAGTTCGAGAATGCATGTTCGGCCTCTCCTCGAAAAGAAGCTCGACGGACTTGACGTCATTGTCTATCTCTGCGCACCAGAAGATGCACTTCCTCCAGGAGGTAGTCCAGGTACCTGCAGACGATGAACCACTTTTCGAACGCATGAGCCGGGTTGCTTTATAAGCTTGACATTATATAAGAATAATATTATATTCAGTGTGTGACAAGAGTGCTCTTCCACCCTTTGTTCATGTCTCAGTACGAAGAGATGGCCATAAAGATGGAAACTTCAGACCTGCTCGCAGAAGTTTTTGGTGACGTGACTGGCCTCATTACCGGCCTCGAAGAGTTGGGCCACGATATTGAGGGCGAAGAGCCCAGTGATGCCAGCCATCCGATCGTTACTTCTCGCTTCCACACCTACGCACTCCGGCGCACACCACCCAACAAGTTCGCGCAGATGGCCTTCAAGCCTCCGGTTATCCGTATTGCCTACGTCTGGTTCTCCGACACCGATCGCAGCGAAGAAGTTGCAGTGGTGATGAAGATGGGCGACAAAACCCGCCTGGGCAACCAGTGGTACCCGGGTGTTGTCCAACAGCTACAGAACAGTCTGATTCCAGAGTGGGAACGCCACCATCCCAGCCATAAGGCACAAGTGAGACGCACACGTTAGAAAGCTAACCCTATTGACAATGCGACCTGTCTCGCACGATTGACATTGAGTACCCGATTGATGACTACCCAGAGCCAGAAACCCATAGTTCCCGAAGGATCCACGGAATTCTCCACCGAGGACTTCCAAGACACCGACTCCAAGGTGCACGCCATACGAGATAAGGCGCTCGCCAACAGTCAAACAGCAACCGAGGCACGCGACCGCGCTGTTGCCGAAATCGCCGCCAACGTCAAGTCTTTGCGTGCCGTGCGGCGCGCGCGCAAGATGACCCAAGCGCAACTCGCTACCACCCTCGAGATCAGCCAGGCCAGGCTCTCTCAAATCGAGACCAGCACGAACCACCAACTGAGCACACTCAGTCGCTTCATCGCGGCGACAGGCGGCACATTGCGGGTGAGCGCGGTGTACCCCGACAACGAAGTCGAGCTGGACCTCACCAGATTGCTCGGCAGCAACACTGATACCGAAAATGGTCCATAGACACCCACTGCGTCACAATCAATACAACGCAATTGTCCGCTAGCCGAGGTCAGCGAGGAGGTCCTCGATGACGAGTTCCTCGTAGACGGCGCGGTGGCTGGCATTCAGCGCCTGCTGAAGGGCTGGTTCCCAGAGTGTGGGGCTAACATCGCCGCACTCGGGCAGTCCGAGATGCCCATACGACGAGAGTGCATCCAGATAGCTGCTGCTGTCGAAACGCCAGGGTTCAGCAGCCAGACGGGTCACGAACGAGCTGACAATTCCGACGCCGCTGGGGTCGAAGTCTGCTGCACGCCCAGCTGGCAGCCTGCTTCCATCAGCACAGCCGGATTTTCGCAGATCCAGAGCTTCGTGGCCGATACGCCGGCTTCGAGGCCCCACCGTCGTCGCTGTCGCAAAGTCAGCAGAACTGGCTCACCAGCATCGGCCACCGCGTTCAACCAATCCGCAAATGGGTTGGCTGGCGAGACCCGCAGATTCAGCACAAGCACCGTACTTGACACATCATCGAAACGAACGCCAGCGCCCTGCCACAGCTCGCGCCTCTGCGCCGTCGAGACCTGAACGGGAGTGTCGGACAGAAATAGTCTTCCGCGGAAGACTAGTATCTAGTGCATGTTACACACTTAAAGTGCATTTAGATGGTGAGTTAGTGAAGGTTATGGCCAATCGAAGTTGGCACCGGCAATGAGTTGGCCGCCACACACGACCGAACAGCGGAGCTGGACCACTGCTGCAGACAACCGCGACACGAGTGGCCGTCGGCCTCCGGTGGAAGACCGGCTGCTCGCCGAGATCACGGTCTCCATCCCACCATCTATCGCCGATCTTGGGCCAGAGTTCAGCGCCGATACCCGCCAAGCGCTTGATGCGGCAACCATCGCGGCGGCCCGACTTGATGTGCTCGGCGGACCGCATCTCGCAGCGCTATCCGGCTTCCTGTTGCGCTCAGAATCCGTCGCATCCTCACGCATTGAGCGGGTTAACCCCGGACTGTCAGATGCGGCGAAAGCGTTCGCTGGCCTCGAAGCCAGTCGCGACGCGATGCTCGTCGCCGCGGCAGCGAAGTCCGTCGACTCCCTCATCACCGCCGCTCCGGGCGATCTTCGGGCAGCGATCCTCGGCGCGCATCAACTTCTGCTCGGCGATGACCCACTTGAAGCGAATAGCGCGCGCAATCTCCGGGTGGTGCAGAACTGGATCGGCGGAAGTGACTTCACACCGCGCAGGGCGACCTATGTGCCTCCGCCAGCCGACCGCGTCTCTGGCCTGCTTGATGACCTTGTTGCGTTTGCTCAACGCGAGGATTTCGGTGCCGTAGCCCAGGCCGCGATCGTCCACGTCCAGTTCGAGTCGATCCACCCTTTCACCGACGGCAACGGACGCATCGGTCGTGCTCTGATCAACACCGTATTTCGCCACCGTGGACTCACGAGCCAGGTCGTCGTGCCCGTCGCCTCTGTGATGTTGTCTGATACAGATCTCTACTTCGAGCAGATCACCGCATACCGGACCGGTGATGTTGATCGGTTTGTTCGTTACCTCGCTCTGGGCGTCGTTGTTGCTGCAGAGGCCGCAGCCGAATCCGCATCTACCCTCGCCGCACTGCCCGAGTACTGGCAGCAAATCGCGACTCCGCGGGCGGGCTCGACGGCGAACATCCTCATTCAGCAGCTCGTCGAACATCCGGTAGTGACCTCATCATTGGCCATGGGCCTTGTCGCGTCGTCATCGCGGCGGGCAGTATTCAGCGCACTTGATCAGCTCGAGACCGCCGGCGTCCTCACCGAGGTCACAGGAGGAACCCGTCAGCGGATCTGGATCGCCCAGGATGTGCTCGACGAACTCGACCGTCTCACCCTCCGGGTTGGCCGCAGACAACCTCCTACGTTGTGAGCTGTGGGTTGGGCCGCGTCGAACGCCGCTTGGATACTCGGCGCTATTTCCAGCCGATGAGTTCTTTGGCCTTGGTGGTGCCGATGACGTAGAGGACTGAGTGTGCTCGGCTCATGCCTACGTAGGCGAGGCGTTTGAGTTGGTGTTGTTCTCGGTCGGCGAGTACGAGGATGATGGCGTCCGATTCGAGTCCCTTGAAGCGGCGCACGGTTTCGGCGAGCACGGTGCCGTTGGTGCCGTCGCCGAGGCGGGGGTCTGCGTTGTTGCTGGTGGTGAGTTCGTCGACCTGGGTGCGTCCGATGGAGAGCAGCACGATCTGGTCGGGATTGAGTTCGCCGGTATCGATGAGTCGATCGAGGGTTGCGGTGACAGCTTTTTCGGTTTGGCGGTCGGTGTTGGCTTCTTTGTAGACGGGTTCGGGTCCGTTGACTCCGAGGGTGTCCATGGTGATGCCGATCACGTCGGCGACTCGCTGGGCGATCTGGTTGGTGTTGCGGCAGTTGCGATCCAACGGGAATGGGGGCCGGTCGAAGGGTGGGAGCCAGTCGTCGCGGTAGAGGTTCTGGTTCGAGTCAGCGAAGATGTACATGATGCCGTCGTCGCTGTTCGGGAAGAGCATCTCGAGGTAGGTCCACCAGTCGGGCAGGAAGTCTTGTGCTTCGTCGACGACGATCGCGTCGTAACGGTCGTCGAGGCTGTAGGCGGCTTCGATCATCGCGGCGGGGAGTTTCTCATCCCACCAGGCCTGGTCTTTGGGTTCATCGGGGACCAAGCCGGCGCTGGCTGCGATACGTAGGCAGAGTCCGTGGAAGGATCCGGCCCAGACGTTGTCGACGCCTTCGACTTCTTCGGCGAGTCGGTCGCCAATGGGACGGTTGTAGCTGAGCAGCAGCGTACGGAATCCGTCCTCAGCGAGTTGGCGGGCACGGGCGACGGCGATCACGGTTTTGCCGGTGCCAGCGCCTCCGGTGATCATGGCTTTGCGTTGATGGCGCAGAAATCCGAGCAGATCGAGTTGCTGTTCGGTGAGCTCGGCGAGATCCTCGGCGATGTCCTCGACCCGGTGACGCAGATGGCGACGGATGGTGATCGTCGGAGCCAACGCATCTTTGAGTTGCTTCGCTCCTTCGACACCGATCTTGTGCAACGGAGCCCAGTGCTTCGCCACCCGATCCACCGCCGCAGTGATGTTGTCGAGGTCGCCCTTGTCGCAGATGATCGCCCGAGGAGCATCCGGCCCGAGATCGTCGATCTGGTCGTGAGCCGGGAAGATGATCATGTGCCCCAAACGAGCGTTGCGGCGGAAGCCGCTTATGCGATCGCTCAGCCAACCCTGCAGCGCATACTTCGACTTCACCGCCTGCTCGACCGGGCTCTTGATCGGCTTCGGACTGCCCTGGCTCCAGCTGTACCACTCGCCGTCGATGATCTCGATCGTCGAACCGCCCTTCACCTCGGCGAAGATGATGCCCTTCGTGGGATGGGCCAACACGAAGTCCGCTTCGCCGTCTCCCTGTTTGCCATTGCGCATCGACTGCCACGCAACCGAATAGAAGACCAGCCAGTCATCGTCGAGTTTCGCGAGCGCGTTGTAGACCTGTAGCTCAGCCCAACGCCTCGGATCATCTGGACGCGGAAAGCGCTTCGGAAACATCTGAGCCACGCCGAGCAGTCTCGCAGGTGCTGGCTGTGGGCGACGGGTGTGGTGGTGTCACGATCTGGCGGTCGTCTCCCGGGCCCCATCTCGTCGGGGTGATAGACGCGCCCTACAGCCGTGTTTGCTCATCACGTCGGATTCCGAACGTTCGCCGTCCCGTTGTACACGAGGAGCGGGTGCTCAGTCCGCACTTACTGAGCACGGCTTGCGAGGCCCAGTTGTCAGCGTCGCAGGTCGCGATCACTTCCTGTGCATCGAGCTCGAATGCTAAGTCGATGACTAGCTCGGCCACCTCTCGTCCATATCCCATGCCCCAGTAGGCCGGTTCAAGGAAGCACCCGATCTCCGCCACGCCTACTTCGATCCAGCTGAAACCTGCATCGCCGATCGTAGTTCCAGGCGAGGTGATTAGTTCGAGCGCGAGAAAATACTCGATGCGTGGATCTGCGCGCTGCGCTTCGACTATCTGGCTCAAGTGAGCCGCTGATTCGTCCAGCGTCTTCGTTCCCCATGACAGGAATCGGTTCACACCAGGATCGGACAGCCAGCGGTGCACGGATTCAGCCTCGCTCGGGTGCCACTCGCGGAGAAGGACTCGTTGGCTGGATCGTTCGGTGGGATACATCGATGCTCACGATACCTCCGGGAAGTGCGTGCCAGGTCTTGGCTACTCGGGGGTGCCGCAGTCGGTGAACCAGGTGATCTCGCCGTCAACGACGCGCACATGCATCGTGGTCTGTGTTTGCTGACTGCCGAGCGTTACGTCGATCGCCAGCTCCCAGGCATCTGTGATGAGCGTCGAGGCATCGTCGGTCTCGTAGTTCCACGGGCCCTCTGTCGCTCCAAGCAGCGCCGGATCGAGGACCGATCCAACGACTCCGTTGAGGTAGCTGCGGCACTGATCCTCGCCGTATCGGTCGATGCTCGCAACATCCAGTGAGCTGAAGAGTGAGTCGCCATTGGCCGACGCGTGAGCCTCGCCGAGTGAATCAAGGAACGCCGCGAAGTCTGGCTCGGGCGTCTGCGTGTCGTTGTCTTCGGCCTCAGTTGGAGGATCGACCAGCTCGTCGCCCAGCCACATTCCAGCCGCAACTTGAGCGTTGAAGTCAGAGTTCGCTGCCTGCGCATCGGTGGGTGTCAGGCAGCCATCGATCGGGCCCTCAGAAGATTCAACGGTGAAGCCGTATGGTGCGAACTCCACAGGAATTGGACCATCGGGTCCGTCGGCGGTGATTGATGCCACCGAATAGTTGCCGAACATGTCGATCGGGATCTGTACCTCTGCCATGTACCCGTTGATCGGGGCGCTGTTCGGAGCCAGTCCACCTGCGTCGACAGTCAGAGTAGCGGGCGAGCCGATTGGTCCGTCCACCCCTGCGACGACAAACGTGGTCACGAAGAAGCTGAATGAATCTGGAAACCCGTCGAGAGGGCTGTGCACGACAACGGCACACGCATACGGGACTGCAACCGCCGTCGCCGTGAGAATCGTCGGCTCGGGCGCTACATCCGCTGCTGCAGAATCGGCGCTGTTGACGACCTCGTTCTGAGTCTCCTGCTCGATCGGCTCTGGAAGCTCTTCGACCACGACGGGCGTATCTGGGACCGCCACGATCTGGACAGGATCTGGCGCAGCGCTCGCCTCACTGTCGCCACGACCTGAGACGAGAGCGAATCCGGCCAGCGCGATGAGAACGAGGATGATGACGGCCGCCACAACAACTCCGGGTCGTTGTAACGGCAGACTGCTCTGCGGGGCCCCGAGACCTTTGAGGATTCCTGGAGTAGTCGGGGCCGGATACGGCAATCCGAGACGCCGATACACACGGCGCATGAAAGCGTCCTCGACCGCACTCCGGCCCTTGCGGTCAGTTGGCAGGTCGACTCGGGTACTGCTGCCTTCAAGCTGTGTGCGAACACGCTTGCGGACTACCTCGGCGAGCGCGGCCTGCGCTTCCTGCAGTCGTTTGATGATCGCAGCTTGCTGCTTGTAGAGCGGCCTGAGCTCACCCTGCAGTCGTGCTCCGACCGCAATCGCTGCACCACCCGCAGCAGCCGGACCGCCGCCCTTTTTCTGTTCGCCATCGAGCTGGTTCTTTGCTCCCCGCAGCAGTGCTTCCTTCTTGGCGATCTTGGCGTTCACTTCATCAAGCTCATGCTGGATGCCGTCGATCTTGCCGCTCTCGTCCTTGATCGCTCGTCGATCCGCATCCGTGAATCCCTTTGGTCCGCCCGCTTGGGTCCAAGCGTCGTCGGCCTGGGCTGCGGTGAGTTCGTGTTCAGCCTGTTCGACATCGGCCCGCCACTTGAGCTGTTCCTTCAGGTCCTTCTCGGTACCGCCAACCACCTTGCCGTCACTCAGCCTGACCCCGGGATGGGGCGGACTCCCGCGCAGGGTGTTCAGCGACTGCTCAAGCTGCTGGGTTGTGTTCGCCGTGGGGTCGGAAGTTGGTTGCTGGCTGCCTGTGTTGGCGGGTTTTGTCGTCGGGGGGCGCTTGCCGGGCGTGCCTCCGGCCTGGCGGATCGAACGCTCCACGCGCCCGCGCTCTGTCGTGGCCTTCTCGAGTTTCATGATGTCGTAGTCGTCAGACCCCGAATCACGGAGACCGTTCTGCTCCTTGATCGTCTTGGTCAACTCGTCGTACTTGTTCTGAAGGTCCGTCTGGCCAGGCATTGCGATTCTCGATTCGGATTGTGGACTCGGACGTTTCATCGTCCGAACCCTTCGGCACCGCTGTAGTCAGCGAAGGCCAGGAGCGGCACCCGCAGGCGGTGACTTCATCCAACCGAACTGGCGTGAACCAAACGCAAACGCGTGGCCTGGCGGGGTGTTCGGGATCACATCTGAGGGTCTCTGTCGCGTGAACTAGGTGCCTGACAGGGAGCGTGGCGTTGCGTCCGACAGCGATTCTCTGCGCGTTGGCTGTCTCTACAGCGTCAGGTCGATGACGATCTGACAGTGGTCGCTTGGGCCCCACTCGGCTGGGTGGTTGAGCGCTTGCGTTGTGACGCTTTGGGCAATGGAGCTTGATACGAAGACGTGGTCGAGTTGGCGCCATGCCGTTGAGGGATCCTCACGAGTCGTGTAGTACGTGGGCGTGATGTTCGGCGGAGTTGGCATGGGTTCTCGTGGTGGGGCTTCACGATGGATACCTGACTCGCCGCGGAACGGTCCGACCCGATCGAATCCGAGTGCGGTCATGCGCGCCTCAATGGCGTCATACCGGCCGAGCCAATACGGAGTCTCGCCGTGTCCGAACACGATGTTCCAATCGCCTGCAACCAGAATCGGGATCTTGTGCTTCTGCGTTGTGATGAGCGAACTCAGGTCAGAGATGAGTCGGTGGGCCGAGGTCTCCTGGACAATCCATCCGCCGGTCTTCTCCCACTTCACGTAGATCGACACGACATAGAGCTGCGCGCCTGAATCCGGATTCGTGACCAGGCTCATAGCGATCGTGCCCGGGTAGGAAGTCGGGTGGCCGTCGCGATCGGCTGCCGCGACTGGCACGGACTCAAGTACGAGTGGTTCCACTGTGAGTCGGTCGCTCACGTTGACGATTGTCGCAGGGCCCGGTCCGTTCTCGATGCGTGGGGAGTCACTGGTCGCTGCCGTCTCCTGCAGCAACGCGACGTCGGTTCCAGCGGGCAAGTGGCTTGCCGCATCTTCAATGCCATGGCAGTTCCACGACACGACTCTGAGCTTCATCTGATTCGATGCCATCCGAACCATGCTCCCACGATTCGGGAAACTCGACCTGAGGGTGCGAGGGAGTCCGAGTGAACGTGTTACAGCCACTGGTTAGATTGTCGGGGATGTGGAAGTTGGGATGGATGGATGATGGTGAGTGATCTTTGGTTTGATCGCACGGCTTCAGAGGAGTTGCTCGGACAGTTGCAGCCAGACGGGTCCTTGCACCGTCTGCATACTCGTGCACAGTCCGAGCCGCTTTTGCTTGACCTTCAATTTCGCCGAGCGCGGAAGAGCCGAATTAGTTCGGTGAGCCTCTACGCGGGTCTCTCGGCCATCGTGTCGTTCGATGAGCGCGATGGTCGGTACAAGGTGAGCTCGCATCGCTCCTATCGAGATCGCTGCGAGTTCGACGAGGCGTGGGGGGACTGGTTTGACGGGGAATTTCTCGACAGCCTGATAGAGCCGATCGACGAGTACATCGACCGTGTGCTGGCCGATGATGAGATTCTTCCCCGACTCACCCAGCGCGAGGGACTCGTCCACGCCGCGATGTGTTCTGGCAGTCCGATTCACGTAATCCAGCGGGAGGCCACTGCGTCATTCAGAGATCAGGCGACCAAGACGCAGATCAAGAATGAACTCGTTGCTCCCGTCCTCTCGGCCATCGCCTCATCGGGGCGCTCGGATCCCTGGTGGCCGGGCGTACGAAACGGTGGCCGCATGCCGTCACCCGGACTTGCGGCCGACTTGCTCGCGACCGATGAATCCGGTCGCCTACTTGTCATCGAGGCCAAACCGAGCGAAGAACTCAAAGGCATCACTTTTGCCCCTGCACAGGTCCTTGTCTATGCCCGCTTGTTTCGACGACTTCTGGAGGAGGATGGAGCGATCGACAAGATCACTCAGATGCTCGAGGACCGCGCGGTTTTTGGTTTCACTGAAGGTGTTGCGGAGCCGGCCGCGTTGGTCAACGTGGTGCCAGTCGTGGCTATTGGCGCGGGTTCAAGAAGCAAGCACGCGTTGGCGCGACTCGCCGAATTACACAGCGTGCTCGCCGATGTGTGGAAGTCGTCTGGCGTATCCCCGCTTGAGGTATGGCTGCTAGACGATCAGGGAAGGATTCAACAGATGTGGCGCCCTGCCGAAGAACCCGTTCCCGACCTACAGTCCAGCACGATGCTGTCTCGTGATACTGGTACCGAGGGTTCCTTCGTGAATGAGGCGCGGGCCGAGTCCGTGAGGTGGAAGCTAACCACAGATGCGCTGCCCGACGCCGCGCAACGACCCGCTCCGTACCGGGGCAAAGGTCAAGCGAGGCCCTTCTGCCTGCCCGTCGACTATTCGTCTCACAATCTCCTTCCGACGGCGCGGAAGACTGCCCTTGAGCGGTTTGCTGCTGCAGAGATTCCTTGGCACCAAGGGCTTGACGGAGGGCCATCGAATCACCTTCTGTCGTCGCAGGTTATGTGTGCAAACGCGCTCGCTCCGTTGGTCGGCGACGCTGACGCGCTTCGTGCCATCTTCGAGCCGCACCTTTCGATCACCGAAATAGTGCCCTTCGGCGCATCGACTGCTTCGAGATTTGATGCATCCGACTATGTGGTCTTTGAATGGAACGGAACCGCTGATTATCTCAGGGAAGGCGGTGGTGTCGCAGGCGTGCGGGGGGCCTACTCCACGAGTGTCGACGCAGCTATTCGATATCGAACTCCCGATGGCAGGACCGAGATAGCACTCATCGAGTGGAAGTACGTTGAGGAGTACCAGCACCATCGACTCTCAGGTGGTGAACGATCGATGCAGACTCGCCACACGCGCTTTCGTCACTTTTACGACGACCCCGAGGGCCCTGTGCGAGCTGACCTTGTTGAATACGACAGTCTATTTCGTGAGCCCTTCTACCAACTTCTACGCCAGCAGCTGCTGGCTTGGCAAATGGAGATGGCGAAGGAGCTCGATGCCGACCGGGTGAGAGTCGTCTTAGTGGCACCTGCGGCAAATCATGAGCTCGCAACCTCGTACGACCCGGGGCTGTTCGGCCAGGTCCACGAGTGGCAATCACCCGAACCGAGTGTGTACGAACTCTGGCGGCAGATGTTGCGACGCCCCGACCGTTTCGTGTTCATCGACGGCGCCGAGCTAATTGGGTCAGATGCACCGACGTCAGATGAGTTCAAGTCCCGGTACGGTCACATCGCCCATCGAGAAGCCGAAAGTCTCGAGCGAGGAGAGATTCGCGACGCAGCGAGGGCTACTCAGGCGATGTTCGAGCGGGTCGGTGGCGGTGGCGGTGTACTTAGCCAGATGATCGAGCTTTCGGACGAGGAGATTGCTCGCATTGATCCCGTCCTGGCTCGGCGTTTGATGGACAGGCTCCAGCACCTCGCGGAGGACACTCGCCGACTCCGGGCGGTGGAACTGTTTGACGTGTTTCATTCGGGGCCGAACAGATGATTGTCTCTCTAGGTCACAAGCGGTCCTGGTGTGTGCTGTCACGCGAGTGGCTGCAGTTAAGTTTTTTCGACTAGCTGGCCACGAGGCTTCGCCTCATGCTCTTTGCGCTTGATGGCTGCGGCGTGGTGGGGGAGGATCTAGGCCATGGCGAAGAATGTGCTGGGGACCGAGTTGCAGAGCTGCTCTGAGGATCCCATGACCGGGTACTTCCGCAACGGTTCTTGCGATACCGGCGCTGGCGATGTTGGCGTGCATACCGTGTGTGCCCGGCTGACGGTGGAGTTTCTGGAGTACTCGAAGTCGGTGGGCAACGACCTGTCGACTTCGTATCCCGAGCACGGATTCGTCGGACTCGTCGCGGGCGATCGGTGGTGTCTCTGTGCTCCTCGCTGGCAGGAAGCCTTCGAAGCCGGAGCTGCCCCGGACGTCGTACTCGAATCGACCCACATCGCCACGCTGGAGTGGGCCAACTTGG
>CAYUOD010000007.1:0-26514 GCA_964446225.1 uncultured Acidimicrobiales bacterium
TATCCAGGATGATCCGGGCTGAACTGGCTCGTGAGACGCAGGTCGCGATGCGGTCTTCCCGGGCACGCTCGCTTGGCTTCAGGTACACATCCTGATGTACCAGATCCCCTTCGATAACGCCGATAACACAGGTGCCACATGCACCCTGCTCGCACGATGACGCCATGGCTATGCCGTTCGCTCGCAACACCTCAAGGATGGACTCTCCAGGCGGCACGCTGAGCGTGAGACCCGAGCGCGCAAGTTCGACCTCGAAGCTGCCTGACTGATCTACTTCCTGGTCGTTCTTGAAATACTCGAAGTGCACGCTGGATTCGGGCCATCCGGCTGCCTCCGCGATTTGGCGCGTCGCGTCGAGCATGGGGCCGGGACCACAGATGTACACCTGACTGGACGCACGGTATTCCGCCAGTAGTGACTCGATTTGACTTCCCGTCTCAGCCGGATTGAGACCGCTGTGGATAACAACAGAGTCGCCCAGTTCAGCGAGTCTGGAGGTGAACGCCACATGGCTGCTGGACTGAACGAAGTAGTGAAGCCGAAACGGGTGCGCGCCGGATTGCAGTGTCTCTGCCATTGACAGCAGAGGAGTGAGACCGATGCCGCCCGCTATGAGCACGGTTCGCAGCGCATCAAGGCGAAGACTGAAGTTGTTCCGGGGAGCCGAGATCGAGAGCACATCCCCCTCACGCACGACCTCATGCAGGCAGGAGGATCCGCCGCGCGAATCTGGCTCCCGTTTCACAGCAATCACGTAATGCTGTTGTTCGCCTGCGCGGTTCGTGAGCGAGTACTGGCGCACCAAACCATTCGGCAGCTGCACATCAATGTGCGCGCCCGGCTGTGCAGTGGGAAGCAGACCACTCATGGCCTCGAATGCGAAGGCCACGATCCCCTCGCCCGTCGGCCACTTCCGCTTCACGACCACCCTCAGCTCGCCGCCAGCGCGAGACCGGGGCAGTGCGACACCCTGCTCTCCCGGTTCGATGCGCTCAAGTGCTGGCTCCAGAGGCTCAGGCCTTGGGAGTGTCGCTGCGGCGGCCTCAGCCAGCCCGCGAATGCGTCCCAGCTCAGAGCCATGAAGGCGATAGGTCGAGATCCGCTCGGCGTCATTCGGAGTCGACGCCAGCACGGCATGAACAACCGCTTCTCCGGAGTCAGCCGGCTGCACAAAAAAGACGACGGTGCCATCCGCGGATGAGACGCTTAACGTCAAGGGACCAAGCTCGGTGACGGTCGGTTCGGCGGTTCCTGTTGAGTAGCCAGCAAGGGCATCCATCACCAACGACGGGGCCGCATCGATCCAGAGTGATCGCAGCGGGAACGCCGAGTCACCCAGGCCTTCGAACTGCGGCTCGCGGGCGGGCGTCTCGGTGGTTGTCCACATCAATCCGTACCGCTCCAACGCGGGGAACGTCCTGTTGCAGATCGCCTGTGCTGGCGCGTCTGCAGGATGCGCTGGGATATAGGTGCAACCAGCGGTGCGATTGGCATAGCGCCAGCCGTGATAGACACAGCGCAGCTCAGACCCCTCGTTGAGTCCAACCGAGAACTTCACGCCACGATGCAAGCAGCGGTTCTCCCAGACGTTGAGGTAGCCGTCGTCGGCACGCCACACCGCCAACTCACGGCCGAACAACTTCGCCTGGTACACGTGACGGTACACAGCATCGTCAGAACGACCAATCGGATACCAGTCGTCGTCTGTCATGATGCCGGGATCACCGCGTATCGAATGCCCAGGTCGGTGAGCCAGCGACGGTAAACAATTGCAGTCTGATCTGCGCGTATCGGTGTCTCAATGCGAGGATCCAACGGCAGCCGTTTGGGGTGTTGATTCTCGAGAATCGGCTTGTCCTGCGAGAAGATGATCTGCTGAAACTGTTTCAAGGCGGTCTCGCTGCTGGCTGAATCCACCAGGCACACGTAGTTGTGAGCGCGCACCGTTTCCTCGGTCATGGGTTGCACGAAGATAGCAACGACGTCTCGGCGGGTTGGATCGTTCGGTACGTTCTTGAAGAGCATGCAGCAATAGGGATGGGGCACTCGATAGGTGTACTCGCTCATCTGTCCGCCGCTCGCGGATGCCGCAGCCATCGGTTGATAGAAGAAACAATCTCTGGCCCAAACTTCGTTGTCCTCGATCTGCGCCGAATAGTCCACTACCTCGGTATGGGGCTCTTCGCCGAGTAGACCGCTGTGCACATAGGGGAAGTGGCCCATATCCAGGAAGTTCTCGATGACCCGCGGCGCCGAAGCAGCAACCATGATGCTGCCAGCGGCAACATGTCGGCGGTCGGGTTCACTGGCCTCTGGGATCGTGAACAGGTCGCGCTCGCCAGATCCGAGCGTCGTCCAGATGAAGCCGTAACGGCGCAGAACCGGGAGACTCTCACCCCCGGTCACCTCAACAAACGGCTCACCATCTGTGAGGCCGTAGAGGACTTCGAAACCAAGCAGCAGGGTCGTGTGCGTCTGGCCGTCGGTGAGTTCGGATTCAGCCGCCACCGGATGCCAGAGGTCTAGGATCGCCGGATCTGTGCACTGTTGGGATTCGCTGGCCATTGAGCTCGATTACATCGGTGGAACAGCTGAATACTAGGCCGTTTACTACCCTGCTCACGAGCCAGCAATCGCATGTCACAGCCCCGAAGTATGGTCAGCCAATGGCACTCACGATTTCGTTCATTACGTTCGACTGCATCGATAACCACAAGCTCGCCGCCTTCTGGGCGGCGACTCTTGAGGCAGAAATCGCTAAGACCGGCGACGACGACTTCGCAGCCGTTGGTCCGCTACCCAATGGGCAGCATCTACTGCTCTTAAACGTGCCAGAGTCGAAGTCAGCCAAGAACCGGTTACACCTGGACCTCCACACGCCTGATCACGAGGCCGAGGTGACGCGGGTGGTGGCCCTTGGTGCCACTGTTCAGAATGTCGTCCACCAACGCGGCTTCGCGTGGACTGTCCTCGCCGATCCTGAAGGCAACGAGTTCTGCATCGTAGAAGACAAGAAAGCAGCTTGACCATGACTAGCATTCCCAAAATCGGCCACATCACCATCGACTGCGACGAACCTAAGAATGTCGCTCACTTCTGGGCCGCAGTCTTCTCCACCGAGATCGCAGACGACTGGGGCGAATTCCTACGCCTCAAGGCAGGCCAGGGCGACATCCAACTGGCGTTCGCAAAGGTCCCCGAAGGGCGGACAACGAAGGACCGCATGCACTTGGACCTCCAAGTCGAAGACCGCGAGGCAGAAACTGCTCGGCTCACGCAGCTCGGCGCGTCTCATCTACAGGACCATGAAATGCAGGGCTTCCGCTGGACGGTTATGGCCGACGTCGAGGGCAACGAGTTCTGCGTCGCGGACTAGACATTCAGAGCCGACGGGCTAGGTCTCAGTAGCGGGAATTTCCCGGAGCAGCTGCTGAAAAGCCTCCGAGTCGCGCATTGGAGCCAGGACAGGGTCAGACATGAGGAGATCCCGGTCATCAAACCCGGCTGCCACAGCGCGTTCAAGCCAGGTCTGGGCTGCGTTGCGGTTGTCCAGTCGCACGTATGAACAGGCAATCTCCACCGCTGCTTGCGGTGAACGCGCCACATCCCAGGCATGCACACCAACCTGGATACTCGAGAGATGGTCGCCGTGGCGTCCCTGTAAGCGCTGCAGCGTGTCCAATGCCTGCACCGTAAGCGTTGGCTGATCACCAATGAGTTCATCGGCAATAGCGTCGACGGCGGCGGGATCAACCGTCACGTGCTCCCACAGTCCCGGCCACATCGGCTCACCTGAACGCAGCAGTTCAATGAGCGCCGCTCTGGCGTCCTCGGGTGTACCTGTGACCTGTTCCACGGCCGCCCAGGCCCAGAAGCCTCTCGTGGCCCGGGGCAGGCCGACCAGCTCTTGGCGGGCCTGCTCGGCGCGGCCCAACTCAAGCAGGCTGGCCGTACGTATCGCTCTCAACCAGCGTGCCTGATCTTTGGAGTGCTTGAGTCCCAGAGCATCAAAGGTGATCTGGATGACCGCGGGGTGATTGCCACTGCGCTGGGCGGCGCGCGCCTGGCCGAGCAACTCATTCACCCGGCCCTCAGAGCGCGCCCCGAGTTCCTTCCAGGTGCTGAACGTGAAGTAGGCGGCAATCAACGCTGCGATCTGTCCCCGGTCAGACAGAGCGAGCACCGCCAACGCCGCGGTCACTCCCACGAAGATCGAGATGTACCTGGTCGCCTTCCAGCCAGCTTCGCCGCGGGTATGCACCAGCACTGCCTCGACGACATGGCCGCCGTCCAGTGGCAACATCGGCAACAGGTTGACTAGCCCCCAGATGAGATTGGCGAACACGAGCATGCGGACTGCCACGCCACCGAGGCCGAACTCGGGAGTCATGCCAGCGGACTCGAGGCCAAGCACCGAGAAACCGAGCACAAAACCAGCGGCGGGGCCTGCCAGCGAAACGCCAATACGCTGCTTCCAATCGAGGCCGCCCTGCGCGTAGGTCACTCCCCCGAACATATGTAGACGGATCTCGGGACGCATGCCATGACGAGCGAACGCAATCGCGTGCCCGAACTCGTGCACCAGAACTGAGAAGAACAGGGCGCTAAAGGCCACGAGGGTCGCAGCTCGATCGCCCGACGCGAACGAGATTGCGACCACAAAGACCAACATGAGCGGGTCGAACGTCACCGGAACGCCGAACATGTTGAAGCGCAGGCCGCGGCCCTGCGCGGACTTGCCCATCATGAGAGCCTCACGCCGGCGAGGACACCTGCTCTGACTTGGCGGCGGCGCTGATCTCCACGATCTGAGCCCAGGTCAGGTATTCGGTGTCCCACAGCTGATCGAAGAACCCGTCCGCGTAGTCGGAGAAACCATGCCTGTTGCGGAACTGATAGAGCCGTCGAGCCTTCTGTCCGTCGTATCCAAGACGAGCAAGTCGCCCAACGCAGTAGATTTCCCACGCTGTCCACTCTGCCAGAGTCAGCTCCGGATCGTCCGGCGGATCACCAAAGTTCTCGTCCATGCGATCAGTAACACGTAAGAGCAACCGTCCTAGCGCATCGGCGCAACGGCGCTTGCTCATCGTGCGCAGTTTCTGCGTATGTTCGAACGCTCCCCCGTCCACGTGAAGTACGAACGGGTCAGAGGACTCCAGCCAGGCACGGGCAGCTGGCGTCGAGTCATCTACCTCGATGCGCACCTCAAGATCCTCCGGGAGCCCCACCTCTCTACAAAGCCGATCAGCGATCGCGACTATCGCCGCGGCATCAAAGTCGACGTATTCAAACTCCTCAGGAACAACGGTGACATTTGCCATGTCGGCTACTGGTTCCCGGGTGCCTCGGCAAAGGCCTCAGCGCTCAACTCGGCTATCTCGTCAATCTCCGTGTCGGTAAACCCGGCGAGTTCACGGAAACGCCTGGCGATCTGCACGGGATTGTCTTCCTCTTCTCCACGGAATCCGTTGAAAGCGAAGAGTTTGTCGACAACCCGCTGAAACTCGAGCGCCTTGGCGCGGCGCTCAGGGTCCTGCTCAGTGAGCTTTCGAAGCCAGTCAGAGCCCATTTTCACGTGAGTAACCTCGTCAGCGAGCATCCAATCCTCACAGAACTCGAGAATCGGGTCACCGGCCATTCGGCCGAACTCTCGCATCGTATGGAACACGTCGATCGCGAGGCCTTCCAACGCCCGGTTCACACCGGTGAGGCGGAGTACCGGATCAGGATTCGCCGCAGCTTCGTAGAGCAGAACATTCTCTGCGAACTCGCCAATATCGCTGCCCATGTGCTCGCCCAGCTTGATAGAGATCTCGACATGGCGAGCCTCGTCCCAGCACTGACGGGCCATGTCCAGTTTGAGTTCAAACGGAACCTGATCAGGCCCAGGGCCTATCTCAAAGTCCCAGCAGGTCCGACCGGCCCCCTCGAGGGCCTGAATCTCGCCGGTGAAAATACCGTGCATGAGTCCGCGGGCGCGGTCACTGGCGTTATAGGTGTCTGGGGCAAGTCTGCGGTTCTTGCGACTCACCTCAGAGTCGCTCAACATGCGCCTGTCATTCAGGCGATCAGCACCGGGAACCCGGTGAAAGCGCTCGTCGCGTGCAAGCTCTTCAGGTGGAAACAGATTCCGCATCTCAGTCTTCCTCGGTCTGGATATATGCCTCGCCCAGCGTGCCAGGTCCGGTGATTCCACCGGCGACAACAAGGAGTTTTTCTAGTGCGGACTGGTGATCGGCCGCTCGTTGCACGTGCTCGGGCGTGATGAGAAGCGACTGGATCATCATCTCTCCATCCGTCCAATCGGCGATCTCGTCCTGCAACATGAAGTCCAGGCTACGGATCGTCGGCGTGTCCGTGATGCGGCTCGAATTGTTGCGATGGTACGTGTAGGCAGCAATTTTGTGAGGAATGAGCACCCGGTAGACACCGACAAGTTTTTCGATCGTCAGATCGGGGGCCTCTGGCTCAGTCATGGCATCCACGAACGCGACCATCTCGTCATTAGGTGGCAGCGCCAGCCGCTCAGGATTCATCTCCCGCAGCTCGGGGAGTCGTTTGTGCATCAACTCCGCGTGCCAAGCATGGTGGTAGCAGTGCGTGCCAAGGCGGAGTTTCACGTCCATCTCGGGCACTGTTGCTACCCAGCCACCAAGCACTTCAAAGAGTTTGGTCTCGATCCACTTGTAGTTGCCGACGCGGCGCGCTGTCTCGTCGACACTGAAGCTTCCCGGCAACTCACGTCTGTCCCACGGTGCAAATGCATGGCGCGGACTCTGGGCTGTGGTCATATGGCAAATCCCCCGATCACAACCAAAGTACCTAATCGAGCATCCTCGGCGCTATTCGATGCCACTGAGAGACCGCTAAGAGGTCGCTGACTAACCCCGAAATCTGTTGGTGATCGGAATCCGACGATCCTTGCCAAAAGCCTTAGAAGAGATCCGTGGCCCAGGAGGTGACTGGCGCCTCTTGTACTCAGCCAGGTCGATGAGTCGGGCAATCCGCTGCACTATCTCAGGATCATGGCCAGCCGCGATGATCTCCCCGCGGGTCATATCTTCATCCACATAGGCCTCGATAATCGGGTCCAGCACGTCATAGGCAGGCAGACTCTGATCATCTCGCTGGTCTGGGCGCAGTTCGGCTGAAGGTGGCTTGGTAAGCACCTCCACCGGGATCACTTCTCCGTCGCCAACACTGTTGCGATAGCGGCAGAGTTCGTACACAACCAGTTTGGGCACGTCCTTGATGACAGCGAAGCCACCAGCGGTATCGCCGTAAAGCGTCGCGTAACCAACGGCCGCTTCTGACTTGTTGGAACAAGTCAGAACCATCCAGCCGAACTTGTTGGACAACGCCATCCAGGTCACCCCACGCACACGAGACTGGATGTTCTCCTCGGTCACGTCGGGTTCGAGACCCTCGAACGACGGGCGCAGCATCTCCACGATCGCAGCGTGGGCAGGCTCAATCGGGATGATTCTGAAGTCGATCCCGAGGTTCATAGCGAGCTTCTCTGCATCAGACACTGAGCCATCGCTGGAGTAACGCGAGGGCATCGAAATACCGTGCACCCGATCGGCACCGAGGGCGTCCACCGCGATCGTTGTGACCAGCGTGGAGTCGATGCCACCACTCATGCCAATAACAACGTCGGTGAATCCGTTCTTTGTGACGTAGTCACGGGTACCGAGTACCAGTGCCTCATACAGTTCGGCCGAGTCACCCAGTGCAGGCTCAAGGCGGGCCGCTAGTCGCTCCGTGGGCACCGCGGTGTTGGCCGCGATCACCACCGGCAACTGCTGAGCGGTGTCTCTGCCGCGGGGATCGACCTGCTGACGGAGATGGGCCTTGTCTACGGGCACGTCCACGACGAGAAGATCTTCGACGAATGCCTTGGCTCGCGCAATCATCTGCCCTTCGCCGTCGAAGACCAACGAAGCGCCGTCAAAGACGAGTTCATCCTGTCCACCGACCAGGTTGCAGTAGACGAGCGGTGCCCCGGCGTCAGCGGCCCGGGTGGACAGCATCGACTCCCGCTCAAGGTCCTTGTTGAAGTGGTACGGCGAGGCGTTGAGGTTCACCAGCAACTGGGCGCCGCCGTCGGCCTGCGCCTGCACCGGCCCAGAGGAACTCCATACGTCCTCACAGATGGAAACGCCGACCTTGACCCCGTCGACCTCGACCAGAGGGCCAACTTCGACGCCGGGCTGGAAATAGCGTTCTTCGTCAAAGACCGCGTAATTCGGCAGCAGGTTCTTGTGGTACACGCCGAGGCATTTACCATCAGCGAGAATCGCGGCAGCATTGTGCAGGACCCGGTTGGCCTGCGGAAATCCGACCAAGGCCACTAGACCCCGTGTCTGCACCTGGATCTCGGCCAGGATCTCCTCGGCACGGGTAACAAAACCGGCGCGGAACAACAGATCCTCAGGCGGATAGCCGGTGATCGTCAGCTCAGGAAACACCACGAGTTGGGCGCCAGCGGACTCCGCCGCGTCATAGGCATCGAGTATCAGCGCAGCGTTGCCTTCAAGATCACCCACGCAGGTGTTGATCTGGGCAGCAGCAACTCTCAGGTATCGCATGTCTTCAGCGTATTCCCTGAGAGCTGCACGCCCTCGACAGATTGCTACTGCGCCAGTGCCTCACAACAGGTCGTTGTGATCAGACCACACACAACGTATGGGTCAATGTTGGCGTTCGGACGGCGATCCTCGATGTAGCCCTTCTTGTCCTGGGCAACCTGCCAAGGAATCCGCACCGAAGCTCCACGATCGCTCACGCCATAGCTGAACTCGTTCCATGGAGCCGTCTCATGTTCTCCGGTGAGGCGGTGTTCAATGCCATAGCCGTAGTGGACAATGTGCTCCTGGGCCTTGTTTCCGAGCGCTTCGCAGGCCGTGATGACTGCGTCATAGTTCTCGCGCATCGCCGCAGTCGAGAAGTTGGTGTGTGCGCCTGCACCGTTCCAATCTCCGCGTACCGGCTTGGCATCAAGAGTTGCGCTCACGTTGAAGTCCTCAGCAATCCGGTACAGCAGCCAGCGCGAAAGCCACAGCTGATCGGCGGTCTCAAGAGTGCTGAGCGGACCGATCTGGTACTCCCACTGGCCCATCATCACCTCGGCGTTCGTACCCGAGATGCTGAGCCCGGCAGCGATGCACGCATCGGTGTGTGCCTCGACAATGTCGCGGCCGTAGATCTCATCAGTACCCACACCGCAGTAGTAACCGCCCTGGGGGGCTGGGAAGCCCTTCTCGGGCCAGCCCAGAGGCTTATTACCGTCAAAGAAGGTGTACTCCTGCTCGATGCCGAACCAGGGCTCCTGGTCGGCAAAACGATCGTTCACTGCCTTACAGGCCGCACGGGTGTTGGATGGGTGAGGCGTCATATCAGTGAGCAGAACCTCACACAGAACCAGCTTGTGTTCACCACCACGAATGGGGTCGGGGGTAATGAACACAGGATTCAAAACACAGTCAGACTCAGAGCCTTCGGCCTGCTCTGTGCTCGAGCCATCAAAGCCCCACACCGGCGGTTGGGCACCGTCGGGCAGGATGCGCGTCTTCGAACGCACGAAAGCTGTGGGCTGTTGGCCGTCGATCCAAATGTATTCGGCCTTGTAGACCATGGCGCTCTCCATCGGTTGGGCCGCGCGAGTGCGCAGCGGGTCGCTTGCTTCAGTTCACAGCATGTCGAGGTCGCATTTCCAGTCGGTTTCCCGATTGTTAACGCTGCGTGAACGACTAGGGAATCCGCGGTCAAGGTGACACAATGTGCGCCTATGGAGTCTCAGGATCGACAAGTCGACTACGCGTTACGCCTCGCTGAAGAGCGCGGCGTGCGGTTCATCCGCCTATGGTTCACCGACGTACTCGGGCAGCTCAAGAGCTTTGCCATCACGCCGGCCGAACTCCCCACCGCGCTGTCCGAAGGCATGACCTTTGACGGCTCGGCTATCGATGGCTTCAGTCGCACCTACGAGTCGGACGTCCTGGCTGTTCCGTCGGCGCGTACGTTCGAGCTTCTGCCCTGGGTGGACGGTGCCCCGTCGGCACGCATGTTCTGCGATATCAAGACGCTCTCGGGAGAACCCTTCGTCGGCGATAGCCGAAACGTTCTCCGCAGGGGCCTGGACCACGCGAAGTCGCTCGGCTATTCCTTCTTCGTGGCACCCGAGATGGAGTACTTCCTGTTTGCCAGCAACGATCCAGAACATCCTCCAGTGCCGCTCGACTCGGGAGGGTACTTCGATCTCACAACTCGTGACACCGCGTCCGACATCCGTAGCCGCACAATCGAGATGCTCGAACAGATGGGCATCCCGGTCGAGTATTCGTTCCACGAGGATGCGCCAAGCCAGCACGAAATCGACCTGCGCTACACCGATGCGCTGACCATGGCGGACACCGTCATGACCTTTCGACTGCTCGTCCGCGAGATAGCCGTCGAACGTGGCGTCTACGCCACCTTCATGCCGAAGCCACTTGCTGATCAACAGGGCTCTGGCATGCACACCCACATGTCGCTGTTCAAGGACGACATCAATGCGTTCCATGATCCAGATGACGAGTATCAACTCTCTGGAGTCGCGAAAGCATTTATTGCAGGACTGCTTCACCACGCCCGTGAGATCACCGCCGTCACGAACCAGCTCGTGAACTCCTACCGGCGTCTTATTGCAGGCCACGAGGCCCCCAGCATCGCAACCTGGGGCCGCGAACACCGCTCCTCACTTGTCCGCGTGCCCGTCGTAAAAACCGGCAAGTCCTCATCGACGCGGGTCGAGTACCGCTCACCTGACCCGGCGTGTAACCCGTATCTCGCCTACTCAGTCATTCTCGCCGCGGGGCTGCGGGGCATCGAGCAGGGTTATGAACTCCCGAGCGAGTCGCCACGCGATGTGCTCACGATGGACGCGGCAGAACTCAAGAAAAACGGCATAGGCCAACTGCCTCACTCCCTGGATGAGGCCCTCGACGAAATGGAGAGCAGTGAACTCGTTCGTGATGCCCTTGGCGACCACATCTTCGAGTGGTTTCTCGTCAACAAGCGCGCCGAGTGGACCCAGTTCCATGCGCAGGTCACACCATTCGAACTCCGTCGGTATCTTCCCAACCTGTAGTCGTGGCGCCGTTCCTGCTCTACCCAGACCCACCTCCTGCAGAGCTTGTCCGCGCCCTCGAACTCAACGGCAAGAAGTGGCTGGCCTGCAACGGAACTGACTCGATTCCGGACGTTGACCCACTGGACGGCTACGAGGGTGCCATCGTCGAGTTGGGTGAATCCCCCACCAAGGCGCTAGACCTGTGCCGCAGTCTGGGTGAGTTGGATATCCCGATTGCACCAATTCTGCTGCTGGTACGAGGCAGCCAACTCGACCTGCTTTCGAGCAACGACCGGGTATTCGACGACTTCTGCATCACACCGTTCGCACCCCAGGAACTCGACGCCCGCGTCCGACACCTGACCTGGCGCACCACCAGCCTCGCCGATGACAACTACATCGAGTACGGCCCTCTGCGACTCGACCTGGAGACCTACCAGGCACTTGTCGGTGAACGCCTCCTGGACCTCACCTACATGGAGTACGAGCTGTTGAGGTATCTCGCAGCCAGCCCAGGCAAGGTATTTACACGCGAAGTGCTGCTCAGCCAGGTATGGGGCTACGAGTACTACGGCGGCGCCCGTACCGTCGACGTTCACATTCGACGACTACGCGCCAAGCTCGGAGAAGAACACGCGGGTCTCATCGAAACGGTGCGCTCGGTGGGCTACAGATTCGGCCAGTCGCGCTGGAGTCGCTGAAGCTCGGCGTCTGAAGCTGCCTCATACTCAGCCGCTACATGTTCGTCGAAACAGGCCTGGTCGTAGCCAGCCACAAGGACCTCCTCGGCCTGTACATCGGCGAGGCGCTGAATCAACTCTGCGTCGACGTTCTCGAGTGAAGCGGTGCCCCCAAGCAGGTCGTCATAGGTTACGCCCGAAGTAACGAGCTGACTCAGGACCTCGAAGTACTCAGCCGAGAGATCCTCGAACGTTGCCCGAGCCATCATTTCCAGGTCCTCGAAGCCAGGAAACGCTACGAGTTCTGATTCCGCCGGGGAGGCGTCCAAGCAGCTACGCCAGTCGCCAAGTTGGGGCTGCAGGTCCTCTGCTACTGCCAGGAAAGACTCAGCGGCCAACACAGCATCGATGGCTGCCAGCTGCGCTGTGACTGTGGGGTCTTCGAGCGAACCAAGATCACAGTCGACGTATGCATCCTCGACGCCAACGGCCCCACGCAGTGGATCCGCGGCCTGGATTGCGAGGTCGTAGTAGCTGAGCAACCCAATGCCATACCCGTAGGCGCCAACGAACTCGTCGTCGGTGAGCGCCAAGGAAACAATGTCGGGCAGGCCCTGCTCGAACAGATCAAGATCGTCCTGCACTTCCTGAGTGGCGCAGCTCTTGAGCTGCGGCACGCTCGATGCCAACAGATCAGCGCCAAGCGACAGGC
This sequence comes from uncultured Acidimicrobiales bacterium, assembly GCA_964446225.1. Classification (GTDB taxonomy): domain Bacteria; phylum Actinomycetota; class Acidimicrobiia; order Acidimicrobiales; family Poriferisodalaceae; genus CAYUOD01. Next base: position 12,506 of record CAYUOD010000007.1, read on the forward strand.
GTTCCAAGGCAAGCTGAGGACTGAGCGTCCGTACCGCATCGCGTTCGCCGATCTCCACGAAGTACTCCTGGACGATGGCGGGATCAGCTTCTTCCGCGGATCCGGAGTTGGCAATCGTGGCATTCGGCACACTGTCATCGCCGGCAAAAGGATCGCTGCAGGCAGCGGTGAACAGTCCGAGCGCAATGAGCAGTACAGCCAGCTTCGTAACGCGGGGCACAGTCGAACGTCGGTTAGTAGTTGCTTTCAAGCAACTCGCTGCCTTCGTTCTGCACCTCGGCGTTGCGATTCAGGAAGTGGCCCAGAATCCCGGCGGCGAAGACTGCGCTCACACCAATCACCACCGGCGTGAGAAGAATTGCGATCGTAATGGTGATTGCTCCGGCCATGGCGCAACTGTAGCGAGGATCAGGCCACCGGTGTACCGCACACCCATCGGCTCACACGAGCGTAGCTATCGAGTCAAGCTGCGCTCGTAGACCGACTATTCCCGTGGGCGCGAGGCGCAGGACACGCTCGTGGTAGCTGCGAATGTCGAACTCAGCACCGGCCTTGGTCCGAGCACGCTGAAGTGCTTCATCCCTTACTCGTGAGCCAACAACGGGACCAAGAGCGTAGGCAGGATTCATTGCCGTTTGGGCTACACGATTCTTTGCGAAATCGCGCTGCAAGTGCGCCCACTGCGCAATGGCTTGTGTCTGCAACTCATCAGTCCAGGTTTCGCCGACAAAATCCGGGGCCTCAGCAGGGATCTTCAGGCCCAGATGAAACCCGATGTCACCCAGTGCGCATACCAACTCCCGCGTACGAATGAGGAGCGCATTTAGCCGGTACAGGTCATCACCGCGTTCTATCTCGGTGGCCGCCATCATCATCGACTGACTCATCCACCCAGACAGCGCCGCATGATTGACCAGCACACGCTGAAATCGTTGCAGAGGGGAGCCAGGATCGACGAGGAAGCAGTTGAACACGTGCTCCCCTGGAATGATCTGCAGATGAACGAGTGGGGTCAACGACCAGGTCGAGATCTTCATGTTGTTGAGCGCTCGTAGGAGCACGATTCCGGGCCCACCACCCCGCCTGGGAGTATGCACCTCCAACACATCCGCCAGGTCATCGCCGAATCCCGACAGCGTGAAGTCAGTTGTCCCTGGCGGCAGACGGAGAAGTTGCGCATCAACGACCAGCGCCTCGGCCTGGACCGTGTCCTGAATCCATCTGGGGAGGCCCTCAGCAACATCAACCTCTCGGTCAAGGTCGGCATCCAGACTCCAGATCAGGTCACGCACAGAACCACCCGGATCTATCTGAGCGGCAACGACTCTCGTCTGAGTCATGGTTTCTCGGAGTTCAGCCCACATCGAGTCGTAAAGGTCATCAAGATCGAGGTCGGCACCCAGCAATTTGCGACACCAGAGCGCGTACCTCTCCCGGCCGAAGCCCTGCTGCTCGCTCGCCCTCGGCAGGTACCAATCAGCGAGAAACTTGACCAGATCGTCAGCAGCACCGGATACATCCAGCGTAACTGCGTGGATCTGCGCCTCCTGTGAAAGAGAAATGTCTCCATTCGCTCGCAAGGACGCGTCGAGCCAGTAGCTGGCCCTACCGCTCATCCCCAGATATCGCTGATGGGCAAAAGAGGCTTCTCTCTGAGTTGAGACAAAGCCAAGGTCGACGCCACGTTTGAGGAGGCCGAGTTCTTCGCGCAGACAGTCCGCGACCGAACCGACACCGTCGCACACCGCAGACCAATCGACCGGCTTGACGGAAAGCGAGGCCCTGAGAGCGCGCGAAATTCGTGCGTGCGGCGCATCTATCTGAGACAACGGCCGGTACTTCTCGCCAGATTCCTGCAGGTCTTGCTCCGCTGACACCCAGTCAAGGAGCTGACCGCAAGCGACCATGTCCTGATCGCTGCAGGCAGCACCGCTCAGAGCGGCCAGAGTTTCTCGCCGCACAACTCCCGCATAGTCCATGCCGTCAGCAGTCAGAGATTCCGCGACTGCCCCATAAGCCGAGAGGTCTATCTGTTGCAGGTCAACGGGGTAACAGGCCGCGAGGTACCGCTCAGCCAGTTGGCCGATGTTCGCATGATCCTGGTGCGTCGCCCGTGGTGACACCTGCATCCTCCTGCTTTGAACGAGCGTATCGGACGGTCGCCCGCGTTCGCTGTTACCGCTGGTCGGAGGTGCGTATGCCGCGGGCTCACATGGATTCGACGACCGTCTTCAGCTGAGCTCTCAGCCCGGGAACTCCGCTTGGCGCGAGGCGGAGAACGCGATCATGGTAGGTCCGCATGTCAAACGAAGATCCCACCTTCAGGCGCGCTGAGCGAAGAGACTCATCCCTCAGACGTGAACCCACTATCGGCGCCAGGGCATAGCCAGGATTCATTGCGGACTGAGCGACCCGCGGCTTGGCGAACTCACGCTGTTGATGGCCCCATTGGGCAATGGCCTGTGCATGCAGCTCCTCAGACCAATGCTCGCCAGCCAGGGACGGGACATCCGAAGGTATTGGAAGCCCCAGGTTGGTGCCTATCTCCCCAAGCGCGCTCACGAGCTGCCGGATGCGGTTGCGAAGCGCATTGAGCTGGCGGAGATCGTCATCTCTCGGCATCTCATACGAACTGAGCGTCATCGCGTAACGCATCCAGCCCGAGACGGCCACAGGACTCACCAGCCGGCGCTGAAAGTTTCGCAACTGGGTATCTTCGTCGACCAGGAAACAGTTGAAGAGATGCTCTCCGGGGAAGATCTGCAGCTGAAGAAGCGGGGTGAGCGGCCATTTCCAGAGCCGTAGATTTCCGAGAGTGCGCAGCAGAACCAAACCGTTTCGGTCACCGCGTGCCGACGGAGGAATTACCTCCATCACGTCCGCTATGTCTCGGCCACCGTCTACGAATCCAACCTCAGTTGCGCCAGCGGGCAGAGCTACAAGTGACTGCTGGGCCCGATTCGCCTCAGCCTCGGCATTCTCCATGAACCAGTCGAAGAGTCCGTTGCTCACATCTACTTCACCATCAGCCGCTGAGTCCAGCTGCCAGATGAGGTCCCGGGTAGGAAGACCCGAGCTGATCTTGGCGGCCACAAAAGTGAGCTCGGAACGCGCCTCGCCAAGCTCGCTCCACATGGATGCATACAGCTCGTCTAGGTCAACAGCATCACCCAGCAGCTTGCGGCACCAAAGCCCGTACCGGTCCCGGCCCATTCCCGCTTCCGCAGTCGTGTGCGCCATGTACTGCTGTTCGAGAAACTCGGTCAGGTCACTGGCCGAGGCTGAGATGTCGTTCATGGCGCTGAGTACGCGCCGTTCGTGAGACAGCGACACACCCGCGTCCAGTGACATTGGTGTTCCGAGCCAGACAGCAGCATCTCCACACATCGCGGAGTAGCGCTCATGCGCAAGCTCTGCCTGTCGGCGAGTTGCAACAGCACCGTGGTCTATGCCCAGTTGCAGCGATTCGGGAAGGTGGCGCAAACAGGCCGCGACCGCTTCAAGCCCCTCACCCACTGCATTCCAGTCCACCGGCTTCGACGACAGGGTTGCCCGGATCGCCTGAACTATGCGGTGATGCGGTGCTTCAGTCTGGAACAGCCGTCGATACTTCTCGCCCGCCTCCATGAGGTCCTGCTCGGACGAAACCCACTCACGAAGTTGATCGCTCGCCACAAGACTTGACGCCTCGTAAGTGCGCTGATCAAGTGCCTCGATCACACGAGACCGCACCTCAGCCGCTCGGTCCATGCCGTCGACGGTGAGACCCTCAGCGACGACCCCGTAGCCCGAGAAATCAATGTCGGTGAGGTCCACTGGATAGCAGACAGAGAGATACTCGCCCGCCAAACGATCCAGTTCTGCATCAACTCGTTGCGCTGCAGTTGTGGACACCTGCCTACCCCCTTACATCGATACTAGGGGGTCCTGTCTCTCTTCGTTCTCGAATCCAACGAGTTCAATCGCCCAGGTACGCCCACGCTTCAATCTCGAAGCGACCTCCAAGCGGAAGCTCGGCCACGGCCACACATGCCCTGGCTGGTTTGGGGTCGTTGAAGTAGGCCACATAGATCTCGTTGACAGCATCGAACTCACTCATGTCAATCATGTAGAGATTGCATTTTGTGAGCTGGTCCATGGTCCCGCCCTCAGCCTCGACCAGACTCTTGAGATTCTCCATGGCCTGCACGGCCTGACTCACCGTGTCGGGACCGACAAAAGCACCATCCTGAAGACCCAGCTGACCGGAAATGGCGAGCCAGTCTCCAGCACGACGAGTTGGGCTGTACGGGCCAGCGGCTTTGCTCATGAGAACTCCTTCGAAACGTTCGCCCTCAGCCTGCCACGAATTACCCACTCAAGGGAATTGACCGGGGGAATCCAGCGGACGCGTAGGCGGCGGTAGCCACTGCGACAAACACCGCATCTGAGCCATTCACCGGTGGCCCATCGTCGTTGCTGAGCGTCACCTCCACCTGCGGCATCTCGTGGGGTCTCAGAACTCCGAACGAACGCACGGTCAGGTCATGTACTTCACCGGACTCATCGACCATGAGTCCCTCAGAACGGATCCAGCCCAGGGCCATGTGGGCCGCCCCGATGCAATAAGACCTCAGCACCACAGGATCAAGTATCTCGCCACAGCTGACCGAAATGTGCACGGTGTCTTCAGAGACTGAAGCCTCAGCAACAGCGCCTTCTGGACTCACGGCCTTTCGCACGCCGTGGGTTGCTGCTGATACAAGACTGAGTTCGGCCCAGATCGCGGCGCGTAACGCGAGCGACGTGGGCGGGCCCGGCGTCGAGATCTGCTCGACCCGTAGCTTCAGATCAAGGCTTGTCGCCCATTCGGCGACAAGCGCCTCAACACCGGGCGTCTTCACTACGCGAAGGATCCCGGAGCCCGACTCGTCCATGCCCACTGCGATGGGCGGACGCTTTGGGCCGAGGCGAACCACCGACTCGCGGGGCAACAACGCCAGGACCGTGCGACCGTTCTTGTTCGCCAGTCGACGAGCAACATCTGGCACCACAGACTCCGTCTTGGCACCGAACGCACCCCCGTTGGCGAGCGGCGTTGTCGGTTCGCCGCCTGGTGCACACCAGCTTGCATCCGGCTCCAGGTAGGCAGGCTCAACCCAGGTCGTACGTAGCTCGTGCAACCATTCACCCGGTGCTGTTTCAACCGGATGTCTCATGGCACGCGTGGTACGCCGACCCTGTACTTTCTGAGACTTTGCCAGCACGTCGGCAATGCTGTCACCCACTATCCAGTCGCCCGTGGAATCTGGCATCGCAACGAGCGCATCGCTGGGGACGGAGTCCTCTGAGAAACCACCACGCCCAAGCGCAATACCCGCCTCGACAACCTGAGGACCACGAGTCTCAATTGCTGCTCTGCGGGTGGCCGCGGTCAGGTCGCGCTCAATGGAGCTGGCGACACCGAAGCCAGCGGCAGCCTCACGGATCGTCTGCCAGCCGGTACAACGACAAAGATGAGCGGCCAGAGCGCTGTCCACAGTGCCACGGTCAGCCAGATCAGCGCCTTTGCGACGCAGTCCTTCCAGACGAACCACGATGCCGGGGGTGCAGAATCCGCACTGACTACCACCGGCATCACAGAATGCGTCATCCCATTCGTCCGCGTTAGCAAGACCGTCCAGAGTCTGGACCTCTCGACCCTGCACGCGGCGCAGAGGGGTCACACACGCGACGCGCGGTGCTCCGTTGATAAGCACTGTGCAACAGCCGCACTGGCCCTGCGGGCTACATCCGTCCTTGACCGATATCAGCCCGAAATCGGCGCGCAGAGTATCCAGTAGCGTGCCGTCGGCGCGGTCGATGGACACTGCGGTCCCGTTGAGTCTGAATGTGACACTCATGCGTGTCAGTTGGGCTGCTTGTCAGCCGCTACCGCAACCGCAGGTCTTGGAATCGTTTGGATTCTCAATCTGGAATCCACCCTCAAGGCCATCGCTGTAATCGAGGCTCGCTCCGCTCAGAAGCTCAGAGCTACCAGCATCGGTCGCCACGCTCACATCACCGAATGCACTGACAACGTCACCATCACCCTCCTGGGTGTCGAAGAACATCTCATAGCTGAAGCCCTGACAGCCACCGGGCCGCACCGCTATGCGCAGAAAGAGCTTCTCGTCGCCTTCAGTCTCGCTGTCAATGAGTTCTTTGACTTTGACGGCCGCACTGTCGGTAAGGGTGATCACAACGGGAGTCCTTCTGGGTAGTTCTTCCTGTAAAGCCTATCGACCTCCCCAGAGCAAACCAATAGCCTGCAGAGATCGCTGGCAAATGATGGACTGAACAGCAGCGACGCCCCACGAGTCGCCACCGGTAGAATCTGAGGACGATGAACGAAGCAGATTCCGCAGATTCCGAAGCACTCATCGGAGTACTCCGCGGGGTCATGGAGCCCGAACTCGGGGACAACATCGTCGACCTTGGCATGGTGCGCGGCGCAGTGCATGACGATGCTGGCCTGGCCACCGTCACCATCGCGCTCACGACATCCGGCTGCCCGATGCGCGCCAGCATCCAGCGAGACGTACGACATCGCATGTTGACGCTGCCCGGAGTCGACGAAGTGAAACTTGTCTGGGACGAACTCAACGCCGAGGAAAAGGCGCGTGTGATGGAACGCGCTCGTCTCAACGCCAGAGAAAACGCCAGCCCCACGTCTATAGCCGCGGATACGAGAGTGCTCGCCATCTCCAGCGGTAAGGGCGGGGTAGGCAAGTCGTCCATCACCACCAATCTCGCCGTTGGGCTCGCCCAGGCCGGGCACATCGTCGGCGTCCTCGACGCAGATATCTGGGGCTATTCAGTGCCCCGCATGCTCGGGTTGGAAGGCCGGCTCGAAGCCCAGAAAACCAAGGGCGAAGAACGAGCCCAGATCATGCCGATCACCAAACAGATCGGCACTGGCATGCTCAAGGTCGTGTCCATGGGTCTGCTGGTCGAAGAGGAGGGAACCGCGCTCATGTGGCGTGGACTCATGCTCGCGAAGGCGCTCGAGCAGTTCCTCAAGGACGTGGCCTGGGGCTCGCTCGACTACCTGCTCATCGACATGCCGCCGGGTACCGGAGACGTTCAGATGGGACTGGCTCGACTCCTTCCCCAGGCCGAAATGATCGTCATCACCACCCCGGCATTGGCCGCGCAAAGAGTCGCTGTACGCGTGGCGGACATGGCGCGGCGCAGCCATATGCCGGTACTGGGAGTAATCGAGAATATGAGCGCCTTTGTGGCAGAGGACGGCACTTCGTATCCACTGTTCGGCGTTGGAGGCGGAGCAGATCTCGCACACGAACTCGACATTCCCCTGATCGGAAGTGTTCCGCTTGAACCGTCGGTCTCGGCTGGCGGAGACGCCGGCAATCCCGCAGTGCTGAACGAAGGACCGGCGGCAGAGGCATTGAACAACATCGTCGAGCGAATCATCAACGAGATCGCACCGACCATCGACGGGGACACCTGTACCGCCAGAATGATGGCGGGCCTCGAGGCCGCGCTCGACGCAGAGCCTGCCTAGAGGCCGTTGAGGTCCAGTGCAGGCACGCTCACCGTCACTGTCCCGCTTTCCTCGTCGACACGCTCGAAATAGACCTCACCCACAGAGGTAGTGCCGGAGGCGTCCTCTGAGGTGATCATGAAGCGCGTGGTCTTCACCCAGACGGCTTCTGGATCGGTGGTCACCGCCTCGAGGCGAACAAAGTCCACCGAATCGCCGGCGACCATCGGGTACGCGTCGATCGACCCTGACTCCGGATCCAGACGGTATATCGAGCCGTCGTCTCTGATGTCGACAATCCACAAGGTTCCGTTGCGTACCATGAGATCCGGCTGACTCATCGAGCTCACCGTGTTGTCGTCACCAAACTCCTCGGCAAAGTCGCCCAGAGGCCAGGCCGTTACCGCGTCAGTGGCGAGGTTGTAGCGCATAACGCCGGTGATGGCCGCTGTCTCACCGGTGGTCAAAGTCGTCAGCTCGGAGAAGACCCACCAGAGGGACTCGCTATCAGTCGTCCATTTACTTGACGGGTTCGACGACTGGAACGACATCGCCCGCTCGATTGCCTCGTCAGTGGGTGTCCCGCCACCCGCAACGACGATGAACTCTGCCTGATCTGCAACGCTCGGGAACAGAGTAGGAATGGCCGTTGGCCCACCCGACTCGAAGCTCAGCAACGCGGTCGTGCTCCCGGATTCGTCGACTCTGACGATGCTGCCGGACTGCTGGGCGACCAGACCATCGCCCACGACGATCGGGTCAAAAAGAGGCTCCTCGGCGACCGAGAAGCGGGCAGTCTCAGCGCCACTTGTTGGGTCGAAAGCGATGAACGTCAGCTCGCCGGATCCGAACATTGCCTCGGTGAGCCAAACCACTGTCGGGCTGCTGCCAACCAACTGCCACTCGACGAGATCAACATCATCGTCGTTAGCACGGTTCTGCCCCAGTTCGGCCACGACCGTTCCCACACCGCCGTCGAGGTCGACCCGTACGAGCGACACAGCAGAGCTGAAACTCTGACCGGCGATGAGGCTGTAGCCAATCGTGTAACCCACAGATCCGCTCACCACAGGCTCCTGAGTACGGTCTACGAACTCAACCTCAGCCGCTGTTATGGGCGCTACTTTTCCTGACTCGCGGTCCAGCTCGTAGAAGCCGAGGTCAATGGCTGTAACGCTCACCAAAGCGCCAGTCACCGGGACTTCACTCGCGGTGGATTCTGAGGATTCGGACCCTGTAGTAGCTGAATCAACCTCGCCATTCGTGGCACCTGGGGGGTCAGCAGAACCACCGCCGCAAGCCGCAACTACCAGAGCGAAGACAACGAAAAGAAGTCGGTAAGACACCGGAGAAGCCTAGCGATCTATCGATTCCTCATTGGCCCGCGGCCGAGTCCCCTTGGCCGTCCAATAATTCGTTGTTGTCTGCGCCCAGTGCCTTGCCCGCAAAGCGCACAGAACCCGGAGTCTCAGAGAGTCGGGCAATGGGACCGAACATCGGATACCCGTTGGCCTCAGCGAAGATACCCCGCTCGATCACGTGAGGATCATTCACGAGGGCCTCCATGTCATAGACCTCGGCCACGGCCGCATCTGCGGCCACGAACGTCTCGACGACGGTAGCGAGGGGACGTTCCATCGTCCACGACCTCATGCGCTCTTCGACGAGATCACGGTTCTGCATCCGCACAGCGACTGTGGCAACACGCGGGTCGCCGCCGAGCCCGATGATGTCCATGACTCTGGCAGCCACGCTGTCGGCGGAGGTGCTCACGGCAATCCAATGTCCGTCGGCCGTCTGATAGGTGCCACGGGGAATCGAGTACGGCAGCCCAGAACCAAGGCGCGGTTGCTGTTCACCTGTTCGCATGAACAACGATGGCAGCGGGCCCATCATCTGGATCATGCTCTCAAGCAGGTTCGCGTCGACAACCTGGCCGACTCCGGAGTGCAGAGCGACCATTGCAGCGAAGGCAGCAACAAGACCGGTGATCTCATCGGTGAGGGCGATCGGAGGAAGCATCGGGGCCCCATCAGCTGGCCCGTTGATCGCTGCAAAGCCGGACATCGCTTCTGCCATCGTCGCGAAGCCCGGCCGATGTGCGTAGGGCCCGGTTTGACCGAAGGCAGTGACCCGAACGATCACGAGCGACGGGTTTCGCTCGAGGAGGACCTCAGGACCCAGCCCCAGCGCCTCAAGCTTGCCGGGGCGCATGTTCTCTATCAGGATCTGCGCTGACTCGACAAAGTCGAGCAACGTGGCCTTGTCTGAGACCTCTTTCAGGTCAAGTTCTATAAAGCGCTTGTTTCTATTGGCGCCTTTGAAGAAGAACGTTTCGCCGTCGACAGGGTCGCGCCAACCCAGATTCCGCGCTGTGTCCCCTACCCCGGGCCGCTCAATCTTGATGACGTCGGCCCCGAAATCAGCCAGATGACGCGCACAACCCGGGCCCGCCAGGACCGTCGAGATGTCGAGGACCCGAACGTCGGCTAATGGAAGCGAACCCGGGGTAACAGCCATCCCCGCAACTTAGTTGCGTGTCAGGCGCACGTGCGCACGGTAGATGACTTCGACGGGATTGGCTGAGGCCGATTGGTCGCTTAGCGCTAGTCAAAGTTGGATCTCAGTTCCTTGTCTTCCGCGGAGGACTTTTCGGCGGTCCGCGGGGTCCAAATCTGTGTCACACGCCCGGGTCAGAATAGGTGTTGACCAGGCTATTTGGGGGGAGCTCGCATGATTGGGACAGGTTTACAGGGTGAGGGCATTGGGGAGCCGTTTGGTGACGCTGGGGGTGTGGATTGGGAGACAGCGCCGTTGGGTTTATTGGAGGATCAGCTGACCTTGTTCTCGACGCGGCGCGTCTGCGACTGCGGCCTGGTTGGGGTGGCTGGCGATCTTTGATCGGCGCTGCGGGTATGAGTCTTGGGGTTGTCGTAGTAGCGCGCATTGGTTGAACTGGAAGTGTGCGATGTCCTATTCGACAGCCCATGAACACGTGCGCGTCGCCAGAGTCCTCGAAGGACTGCCTGAGACTCGCGCAGCTTTTGGCGACGGCAAGCTCTCCTATTCCAAGGTCCGCGCTATCACCAGGGCCGCGACCGTTGATTCTGAGGCTGAGCTATGTGAGTTGGCCCTCGCTGCCACGGCTGTGCAGATCGAGGCAATCTGTGCTGGCTACCGTCAAGCCAAACTCGGTGGAGGTTGCTCAGAAAAAGAACAGGCAGCTACTGCTCACCGGTCTCGGCGGCTAACGCGACGAGATAACCATGACGGCAGCGCCACGATCACGATCGTGCTGCCGACTGTGGACGCGAACGCTTGTGAGAACGCGCGTGACCCCGACTCTGACTCCACGTCGGTGCCCGCCAGGATCGAGGTGACCGTGGACCTCGACCAACTCAGCGGCACCGACGTGGAAGACGGTCATACTGGTTCGGCTGACGGGTCTACTTGTGAAACCGGTGGTACCAGGATCGCACCGGAGGTCGCACGGTGTCTTGGCTGTGATGCCCAGATCAGCACGCTTAGCGAGGACTCAGCCAGGAATCCGCTATCGGTCGGGCGAGAGACCCAAATAGTGCCCAGATGGATACGTCGGGCACTGAACCAGCGAGACCACAACCGTTGTCAGTTCCTGGGTTGTGACGCGACCCGGAGTCTGCACGCCCATCACATTGTCCACTGGGCGAACGGCGGACCAACAGAACTCACCAACCTTGTACTGGTCTGCAACTTTCATCACCACCTGCTCCATGAACACGGCTGGAACGTCGAAGCCAACTCGTCTGGCGGGCACAACTGGATCACACCCAATGGTGAGACCGCCACCATAAAAGTCTTCCGCGGGAGACACAGCGACCTGCCCCAACACACAGACCCTGATCTCATCCACAAACTCTCAGGCGACACTCTCCAAGACCTCTCCTGGATCACGACCGCCCTCATCCACAACGAAACCAACAGCAAGGCGCACCGAACGACCTGACTTTCAACGCCGATTCCGTGCTCGACTGCTCGGTTCCTTCAACCGACACACCGACCACCCCCGAACTTTCCCTGTCACTTAACTAGCTGGGGATGCCTGAGATAGACGTGACCTCAAGGAACTCTTCGATGCCCCAGACTCCGCCTTCCCGGCCGGAGCCGGACATTTTCACACCACCAAATGGAGCTCCCTGGGCAAGCGAGGAACCGTTGTACTGGATCATGCCAGCACGAAGTCGGTTCGCCAGGCGGCGGGCACGATCGACGTCGGCAGTGTGCACGTACGCGCTGAGTCCGTACTCGGTGTCATTGGCCAGCTCGACAGCCTCATCCTCGGTATCAAAGGGTGCGATGGTCAGCACTGGGCCGAAGATTTCCTCGCGCACCACTCGCATCTCGGGGGTCACATCGCTGAATACCGTGGGCTTCACGAAGTAGCCGTCACCGGAGTTCTCGGGCTTGCCGACGCCACCGGCAACCACCGTTGCCCCTTCGTTGATGCCCGCTGCTATGAGATCCTGCACCTTGTCGAACTGCACCGCAGAGACGAGCGGACCTATGTGGGCGCCACGGTCCGCCGCAGACCCGACTGCCGTCTCCTGCGCGACGGTGGCTGCGATCTGGACAGCTTCGTCATACACAGACCGTTCGACAAGCATGCGAGTGGGTGCGTTGCATGACTGGCCAGAGTTCTCAAATACGAGTCCCGCGGTGCGCCGCACGGCCTTCTCGACATCCGCATCGGCAAAGATGAGATCAGGCGACTTGCCTCCGAGTTCGAGGGCGACGCGCTTGACCGAGGTCGAGGCGTTCTGCGAAATCAAGACACCCGCCCTTGTCGAACCTGTGAATGACACCATGTCCACATCAGGGTGAGACGTGAGCTGGGATCCGACGCCAGCGCCATCACCGTTGATCAGGTTGAAGACCCCAGCGGGGACACCCGCTTCGTGCAGCACCTCGGCGAATACCATCGCTGAGAGCGGCGCAACTTCTGATGGCTTCAGCACCATGGTGCAGCCCGCTGCCAGAGCACCGCCGACCTTGAGCACGACCTGATTCATCGGCCAGTTCCAAGGGGTGATCAGCGCGGCAACGCCGATGGGCTTCATGAGAACGCGATGTACTGGGTCGTCACCGAGTGCACGATCAAACTGGATCTCGTCGATGGCCTTGATGAACCCACCTAGGTGCCATGCGCCGGCGCCTGCCTGGTCGCTCATTGCAAGGTCGATCGGTGCGCCCATTTCCGTGGACATTGCCTCAGCCAGGTCTGTGCTTCGTTTCGTGTACTCGGCCAGGATCGCTTCGAGTAGCGCCTTGCGGTCAGTTGGCGACGAAAGGCCCCAGTCGACTGCCGCAGCCCGGGCGGCCGCAACCGCTGCGTCGGTGTCGGCCTGTCCACCGAGCGAAATCGTCGCCGCTGGCTGGGCCGTGGAGGGATTGATGACGTCGTGGTCGGTGCCGGCGAGTGGGCTGACCCACTCGCCGCCGATGTAGAACATCCGCTGGTCCATCGCACTCACTCCTTGCTCTGAGATTCTCATCATCGCATCCTCCGACACAATCGCCTCCACATCCCGTGAAGCGTCGCCTGGTTCCCTGGGAGGGAACCAGGCGACGCTTCACGAAGAGATGAAGAGGAAGTTGGGGACGGAGGGTCAGGTCGTGAAGACAACCGGTCTCCAGTCGAGCACGAGCGTCGGCTCTTCGTCGGGACGATGCGCGAAAACCTGGGTGCGAAGCTGTCGGACCTGTCCGCTCGAGACCGGGTGCTCGGATACGAGGGTGTGGGTGCATTCGAGCAGGTCGCCCTCGAAGACCGGGGCGACATGGTCGCAGGAGAGCCAGCCCAGCACAGTGGCGAGGCCACTCAAAGTACGAAGCAGCGAGGCCTGGGCCAACGCGACCGTGTGACCGCCGTACACGAGACGCTTTCCATAGGGCGAGGCGCTTGCGTCGCGATGCACCGCAGCGAGATTGTGGGTGAGTCGCACGAGGGCGGTCGCCTGATCAACCACATCACGCAGGGGGTCAGTGCGGACTTCTCCGACCGCCCACTCATCTGTAGGTCCGAGAGGTTCCAGGTTCCACTGACCAGGCACGCCGGCAGCGAAGTCGTCGAGTACGAACTCGGTGTCGGCCACGCCGACGTCAGCGCTATGACCCGGAGGCTGCTCGGCGCGGCACGGCAACAACGCGCAACGCTGGTAGTCGACGACGACCTCGCCAGCCGATGTCGTGGTGATCCCCAGCAGTGCCTTACCCCGCGGAAGAACGCCAGGCTTCGCACGGGCATCGCTGAGCGCCGCGACGCGAGTCACCGTGCGCAATGTCTCACCCTGAAACACCGGACGGCGGAACACCACGCCCCGGTAGAACAGATTGGCGAGCACCCTACGGGTCGCCACCGTCGAGGCCCCGATAGACATGTGCATCACCAGAGCCGGATTCACCAGCACTGAAGACGAAGCGGTCACCTCACGGCACAATTCCCAGT
>CAYUOD010000008.1:0-13994 GCA_964446225.1 uncultured Acidimicrobiales bacterium
CCATGGGCCTAGGCCGACACCTGCTCGCGCAGGCTGAGACGATGATTGCCGGCGGCGGCAACACGGACTTTGAGTTACACGCGAGGATCGACAACCTCGCTGCGATCGGCTTCTACGAGAGGGCGGGATGGACCGTGACCGACCGTCTGATTCACACCGTCGAGCACGCCATCAGCTACGACGAGCACGTCCTCGTCAAGCACCGCTCATAGCGAGCTGTTGGGCGTCAGAACCCTCAGGCTAGATGGGTCGGTCGGTGGGCTCTACTGGTCGTGGGAGTTCAGAGGTGCCCATGAGATAGACGTCGACAGCGTTTGCGCATGAGCGGCCTTCGGCTATTGCCCAGACGATGAGGCTCTGGCCTCTGCCCATGTCGCCGGCTACGAAGACTCCGGGGGTGCTTGTCATGAAATTGGCGTCGCGTGCGACGTTGCCGCGAGCGTCCAGGCCCGTTTCAAGTTGCGTCACAAGGCCCTCTTCTTCTGCGCCGGTGAACCCCATGGCGAGCAGGACCAACTCGCAGGGCAGCTCGAAGTCGGTGCCCTCGATCTTGTCGAAGCTCATACGGCCGTCGGTGAATGTCTGCTTCACCTCGTGGGCCTGTAGAGCTCGAACCGCCCCGGCATCGTCGCCCAGGAACTGCTCTGTGTTCACTGCGTAGACGCGCTCGCCGCCCTCTTCGTGAGCAGACGAGACACGATGCACGAATGCCCATTGCGGCCACGGGTTGTTCTCCGCCCGCTCATCCGGCGGACGCGGCATGATCTCAAACTGTTGCACTGACACAGCGCCTTGACGCAGTGCAGTGCCAAGACAATCCGCCCCGGTATCGCCTCCGCCGATGATTACGACGTTCTTGCCTTCTGCGGACACAGGCGACTCCGCCAACTCGCCCGCGGCCACACGATTGCCATACGGCAGGTAGTCCATGGCCTGGTAGATGCCCGAAAGCTCCCGCCCGGGGATGGGTAGATCGCGTCGCACCGTGGCTCCACCGGCCATCACGACCGCGTCGAACCGGCTCTGCAGCTCGCCTGCAGTGATGTCAGCGCCGACGCTCACATTGCAGTGGAACTGTGTGCCCTCGGCGCGCATCTGGTCAAGGCGCCGGTCCAACTGTCGCTTCTCCATCTTGAACTCGGGAATCCCGTAGCGCAGCAGTCCACCGGGCTTATCATCCCGCTCGAAAACGGTGACTTCATGGCCCGCCCGCGTGAGCTGTTGTGCCGCGGCGAGCCCAGCAGGGCCCGACCCGACAACGGCAACTCGTTTACCAGTGAGGAGCTGAGGCGGAATCGGGACTATCCAACCCTCGTCCCAGGCCCGATCGACAATGCTGACCTCGATGTTCTTGATAGTGACCGGGTCGGCACCGATACCAAGCACACAACTCGTCTCGCACGGCGCAGGACACAACCTGCCAGTGAACTCCGGAAAGTTGTTCGTCGCGTGCAGACGGTCGAAGGCATCGCGCCACTGATTCCGATAGACGAGGTCATTCCAATCAGGAATGATGTTGCCCAGCGGACAACCCTCGTTGCAGAACGGAATGCCACAGTCCATACAGCGGGCCGCCTGGCGCACAAGTGAGTCGTCGCTGAACTCTTCGTAGACCTCTTTGTAATCGCGCAGCCGAATGGCGACCGGTCGACGAGTCGGCAGCTCGCGGTCAAACTCGAGGAAACCTCTGACGTCACCCACTGACTGCCTCCATCACTGCGAGATCGGGAGACTCGCCACGATCCTCAGCTGCCTTGGCCGCACGCATAACCCGTTTGTAGTCACGCGGCATGACCTTGACGAACAGCTCAACTGCTGCAGGCCAGTCTTCAAGCAGGCCCGAGGCAACTGTGGAGCCAGTCTCATAGTGGTGTTGCGTGACGATCTCCTTGAGCAGGGATATGTCCTCGTCGTCCATCGAATCCAGGTCCACCATCTCGGGGTTCACCAACGACGGGAACATGCCAGAGCGATCCAGGACATAGGCGACACCGCCAGACATGCCAGCCCCGAAGTTCCGACCGGTGTTGCCGAGAATCACAGCAACGCCGCCGGTCATGTATTCACACGCGTGGTCGCCCACACCCTCGACCACCGCAGTGGCTCCGGAGTTCCTGACGCAGAAGCGCTCCCCCACGATCCCTCTCAGATAAACCTCTCCAGAGGTCGCCCCATAAAGCAGAACGTTGCCAGCGACAATGTTCTCTTCAGGAACAAGAGGCGCATCGTCTGGCGGGCGCACCACAATGCGTCCACCGGACAGACCCTTACCGACATAGTCGTTGGCATCGCCCTTCATACGCAGCGTTATGCCACGGGGCATGAACGCGCCGAGACTCTGCCCAGCCGATCCAATGAGACGTATCTCGATCGTGTCGTCGGGAAGACCCTTGGCGCCGTATCGCTTCACGAGTTCATGACCCAACATTGTGCCGACCGTCCGGTTCACATTGCTGATCGCGCTGTTGATCACAACCGAGGTGCCGGTGTCGAGAGCGGGCTGCGCCGCCTCAATGAGGTGCTGATCGAGGGCACGGTCCAAGCCGTGATCCTGCCCAATAGTGTTACGCCGATCGGTGCCCTCAGGCAGATCCGGCAAATACAGAATCGGGCTCAGATCCAGCCCGGAGGCCTTCCAATGGTCAACAGCAGCACGGGTGTTGAGCACCTCGACCTGCCCCACCGCCTCGTCGATACTTCTGAAGCCGAGACTCGCCAACAGCTCGCGCACTTCCTCGGCGATGTACTCAAAGAACGTGACGACGAACTCAGGCTTACCGGTGAAACGCTTACGGAGCTCCGGATTTTGCGTAGCCACGCCGACCGGGCAGGTGTCAAGGTGGCACACACGCATCATGACGCAACCCGACACGACGAGTGGCGCGGTGGCAAATCCGAACTCTTCGGCCCCAAGCAGCATCGCAACAACGACATCCCGACCAGTCTTCAGACCACCGTCGGTCTGCACCACGACCCGGTTACGCAACCGATTCAACAGCAAGGTCTGCTGAGTTTCAGCGAGACCCAGTTCCCAGGGCGCACCCGCATGCTTGAGGCTATTCAGCGGACTCGCTCCGGTGCCGCCATCGTGACCCGAGATGAGCACAACATCGGCGTGAGCTTTCGCAACACCAGACGCAACCGTTCCCACGCCCGACTCGGCGACGAGCTTCACGTGCACCCGCGCCTTGGGGTTCGCGTTCTTCAAATCGTGGATAAGCTGCGCGATGTCTTCAATCGAATAGATGTCATGATGCGGCGGCGGGCTGATCAGTCCTACGCCCGTCGTTGAGTGGCGGGTCTTGGCAATCCAGGGCCAGACCTTCTTGCCAGGCAACTGGCCGCCCTCGCCCGGCTTCGCGCCCTGCGCCATCTTGATCTGAATATCGTCCGCGTTCGTAAGGTACTCGGCAGTGACGCCAAAGCGTCCTGAAGCGACCTGCTTGATCGCTGAGCGGCGCAGGTCACCGTTCGGGTCGGGCGTGAACCGTTCCGCATCCTCACCACCTTCACCGGTGTTGGACTTTGCGCCGATGCGATTCATCGCGATCGCCAGGGTCTCGTGAGCCTCAGCAGAAATCGAGCCGTAAGACATCGCACCCGTACTGAACCGCTTCAGAATCTCGCTGCTCGGCTCAACTTCGGAAATGTCGATCGGCTCGCGGTCAGACTCGAACGTAAATAGACCACGCAAAGTACTCAGCTGCTTGGACTGCTCGTCTACGAGTTGGGTGTACTCCTTGAAGATGTCATAGCGCTGCGTGCGGGTTGCGTGCTGCAACTTCTGCACCGTCGCCGGATTGAACACATGGTGCTCACCCTCTCTGCGCCACTGGTACTCGCCACCGAACTCCAACTCACGATGGGCGACCTCGCTGCGGTTGCTGAGGAACTCGCGATGATGGCGCAGCGCGACCTCCTCAGCGATCTCGTCCATACCGATGCCTTCGATGCGACTCGTCGTGCCGGTGAAATGCCGGTCGATGACGTCACTCGATACACCGACAGCTTCGAAGACCTGGGCTCCGGTGTAGGACGAAATCGTCGAGATGCCCATCTTGGACATCACCTTCAGAACGCCCTTACACAGCGCCTTGATGAAGTTGCGTTGCGCGCCAATGGATTCAACCTCGTCGATGACATTGCGACCAACAAGATCCTCGACCGTATCCAGCGCGACATAGGGACAGATAGCCGCAGCACCATACGAAAGCAACAGCGCCATGTGATGAACCGCTCTGGCATCGCCCGTCTCTACGATCAGGCCAACCTGGGTGCGAGTCTTCTCTCGGATCAGATGATGGTGAACCGCGGCGGTAAGCAGCAACGATGGAATTGGAGCGAGCGTCTCATCGCTCCCCCGGTCGCTCAACACCACGAATTTCGCACCACGCTGCATCGCCAAAGAGACACTCTCGCAAGCTTCGCGGATACCGGCTTCGAGGGCCTCGCCTCCTCCGGCCACATCGAAAAGGCCACGCACGACGTGGGCCTCGAACTGCGGAAAGTCGCCGTCCTCGTTCACACGCGTGACGCGTCTGAGATCGTCCTGGCTGATGACCGGCGCCGGCAGCACAACTTTCTGGCACGCCTGAGGCAACGGATCCAACAGATTGCCCTCGGGCCCAACTACCGCGGTGAGCGAGGTCACGAGTTCTTCTCGAATCGCATCCAACGGCGGATTCGTCACTTGCGCGAACAGCTGCTTGAAGTAGTCATAGAACAGCCGTGACCGCTCAGACAGCACCGAAATCGGCGTGTCCGTACCCATCGAGCCGATCGGTTCAGCACCCAGGCGCGCCATCGGAGCGATAAGGATCTTTATCTCTTCGGTGGTGTAGCCGAAGATGCGCTGATTATGAGTGACCGATCCATGCGTCTCGATCTTGTGGGCCCTGGCAGGCAACTCGGAAAGATCTACCTGATTCTCGCTCAGCCACTTCGAGTAGGGATGCTCGCTTGCGAGGCCATCCTTGATCTCGTCATCTTCAATGATGCGGTGTTCAACAGTATCGACGAGGAACATGCGTCCTGGCTGCAGTCGACCCTTGCGCACGATGGTGGTCGGATCAAGATCCAGCACCCCAACCTCGGAGGCCATGACCACAAGCCCGTCGTTTGTCACCCAGAAACGCCCCGGACGGAGCCCGTTGCGGTCGAGCACAGCACCGATCGAGGCGCCGTCGGTGAACGCCACGAAAGCTGGTCCATCCCACGGCTCCATGAGCGACGAGTGATACTCATAGAACGCCCGACGTGCGGGGTCCATGGTCTCGTGGTTTTCCCATGCCTCGGGAATCATCATGAGCACCGAGTGGGGCAGAGAACGCCCGCTCAGGTGCAGTAGTTCCAGGCACTCATCGAAGCTCATTGAGTCCGCGGCATTTGGCGTGTTGATCGGGAAGATACGGGAGATCTCGCCAGGCAGCGCCGGAGATGCAAACAGAGCTTCACGGGCACGCAGCCAGTTACGGTTTCCGCGGATCGTGTTGAACTCACCGTTATGGGCGATGTAGCGGAAAGGATGAGCCAGGGGCCACGACGGAAACGTGTTCGTCGAGAAGCGGCTGTGGACAAGGGCAATAGCGCTCGTCAGTCGCTCATCCACGAGATCGCTGAAGAACGGCCCAACCTGTAATGCGTCGAGCATGCCCTTGTAGACGGTCGTCCGCGACGAAAGGCTGCAGAAATAGACGTCGGCCTCATTGCGGGCCCTGTTGCGAACCATGTAGGCACGGCGCTCAAGGTTGATGCCGTACAGGTTGCGATCCTGTGGCCCGGCGATGAAGAGCTGCCGGAATCTCGGCATCACGTCCCGAGCCATTGAGCCGACCATCGAATCATCAAAGGGCACATCGCGCCAACCCAGGATTCGCAGACCCTCCGAGCGTGCGATCGCCTCGACCTGATTCATCGCGGCCGAGCACTCGGCGTCATCGCTCGGAAGAAACGCGAGTCCCATCGCGTACTGACCCGCCGCTGGCAGATCGAATTTCACGACTGACGAGAAAAACTCGTCCGGAATCTGCAGCAGGATGCCAGCACCGTCACCGGTATTCGCCTCTGCGCCTTTGGCCCCCCGGTGTTCCATACGACACAGAGCCGAGAGGCCCTGCTTGACAATGGAGTGGCTTGGAATCCCAGTGAGTGTGGCTACGAATGCAACGCCACACGCGTCATGTTCGAACGCGGGGTCGTAGAGACCCTGGCGGACCGGCATCATTCGGCGTCATCCCCTTCCAGAACGGAATCGGCGGGACGACGTTGGCCCGAGCTTGAACTCCTACCTTATCCCGCGACCGGACACGACCTAAATCGCCCGACGCTCTGAGGTTTGGAGGTCGACGACAAGTCGGCTCAGATCATCCCTGCTGAGTGCGTCAACTGACTCAATCGTGACACGATCCACAAGGCCACCGAAGCGAGCGGTGATTTCGCCCGCGAGGTCTTTGGGCTCCGCCACAACAGCGATCTCATGCAACAGGTCGTCGTCGATCAGATCGGCCATGGCCTGCCACTCGCCCTGCTTCGACAAGGTATTCAACTGCGGCTGCAGGTCGCCTCGATCATGATGTTCCAGCACAGGAAGATACGCGGGAGTAGACGCATAGAAGGCGATGCGTTCTCTAACGCTCGTGACAGCTTCGCTCATCGACTCCTCATCGGTCCCGGTGGCGATGAGCGGCGGCAGGCTGATCTCGAACCGGTCGCGTGAGTTGTCAGATCGGTCCATGCCTTTTTGGAGCGCTGGAATGGTCACGTTCACGAGGTAAGACGGTGTAGTGAACGGGTGCGCGAGGAATCCGTCACACACCTCACCAGCCACTGCAGTCATGAGGCTGCCCACTCCCGCCAGGTACACCTTCGGGGCCGGGAAGTCGCTCGGCCCCGGATCAAAGAACGGGGTCATGAGCAGGTGCGTGTAGTAGTCGCCCTTGAAACGCAACTTCTCGCCGGTCTGCCAGCAGCCCCAAATCGTCTGCATCGCCAGAATCAACTCACGCATACGACGAGCCGGATCACTCCACGGCATCGAGAACCGCTTGGTGATGTGAGGCCGAATCTGCGAACCCAGTCCCAGCACAAAACGTCCCTGAGAGCCATCCTGAAGATCACGGGCGAGGTTCGCCAGATTCATAGGATTCCGGGCAAACGCCACAGCAATCGACGTACCAAGCTCGATCTCGCTCGTCTCCTGCGACGCGACCGCCAACGGTAGGAACGGATCACGTTGAGTCTCGGCCGTCCAAAATCCGTCGTAGCCCAACTGCTCTGCTTCAGTCGCTGCACGGCCCGCCTTGGCGAGCTGTGATGGCCCAATGAGATCTACTTTCATGAGCGTGGACCCTAATCCCGATGGGCTCCGGTAGCGTCATTGCGTGCCGGTTCCTGAGCTCATCACCAGCAGTTCCAATCCTCTTATCAAACGCATCCGGTCATTGGAGCAGCGCAAGACACGCAGACGGGAAGGTGCCTTCCTTCTGGAGGGCGTGCAACCGGTCTGGCGGGCAGCAGAAGCAGGCGCTGAGATCGAGACCCTTGTCGTAGCGCCTGATCTCGTTGCCGACTCGTTCGCACAAAGTCTTATCGAAGCTCAGATCGCGGCCGGGACACGGATCGCCTATGTGAGTGCTGAGCTGTTCGGCCGGATCTCGAAACGCCAAGGGCCAATGGGTATCGCCGCTGTCCTCCTCAGCGAGCTGGGTGGACTCGAAGATCTCGACGCCGCCAACGCGAGCTTCATCCTCGCACTTCACGAAATTGGGAATCCGGGGAATCTCGGGACAATTATCCGTAGTGCGGATGCGGCCGGGGTATCCGCTGTCGTGCTCCTCGGAGACTGTGCCGATCCGTTCTCACCGACGGCAGTGAAGGCAAGCATGGGCTCGCTGTATGCGTTGCCCATCGTGGCAGAGGCCTCTCCCGAGGTATTCCTGTCGTGGGCCACAAAGCACGAACTAACGCTGGTCGCCACGTCGGCGCGAGCCGAAATCCCCTACTGGGGACTTGACGTCGATGTGCGGACGATCCTGCTCATGGGCAGCGAGGGCGACGGTCTCCCACTAAACCTCCAAGACTCCTGCGACCTCGCCGTGCAGATCCCGATGGTCGGATCAGCCAGCTCCGTAAACCTCGCCGTCGCCACCGGTGTCGTCTTGTTTGATGTGCTGCGACGGCGTCCTAAGTAGCAGTTCGCCACCGGACCTCCACCCCCCACCCTTGTCAGTTTGAGGATTGATTGGCCCAGAAATTGCGCAGTCCGAGCAAATCCTCGGCAGACTGCACTGAAGATATGCCCGAGCAGGGCGCCGACAATGGAGGAAAAATGGCTCACGCACGACGGTTCCGCTTTGGGGTTCAGGTCACCAAAGCAGCAAACGGCCCGGACTGGACAGCCATTGCGCGGCGAGTGGAATCAACGGGCTTCAGCACCCTGTTCATGCCAGATCATTTCGGCGAACAGTTCGCTCCAATCTCGGCACTAACCGCCGCCGCGATGGTCACAGACACCCTGAACGTCGGTGCACTCGTGTTCGACAACGACTACCGCCATCCCGTCATCCTGGCCAAGGAAGCGGCCACGATGCACGTCCTCACCGACGGCCGCACCGAGTTTGGCATCGGCGCAGGTTGGATGCGCACCGACTACGACGCTTCCGGCATGACCTACGACCGGCCAGGCGTCCGGATCGACCGCATGCTCGAAGCCCTCGCCGCATACAAGTCGTTCTTTGCGGGCGACAGCCTCAAACAGGTCGGTGAGCACTACTCGATCGACGGTGTTCAGGCCTATCCTGCGCCCGCCATCGAACCACCGATTCTCATCGGCGGGGGCGGCAAGCGCATGTTGGGTATCGCAGCCAGGGAAGCCAACATCGTCGGCGTGAATCCGGTGATGACCGCTGGCGAAGTCGGCCCCGAAGCCATCAGCGACATGCAGGAAGAAGCCATCGACCGCAAAGTCGAATGGATCAGGCAGGCGGCTGGCGACCGCTTCGACGATCTCGAACTCAACTTGCTCATATTCGGCGTCTCGATCACTGACAACCCCATGGGGGAAGCGATTCAGTTGGCTGAACTGTTCAACGTCTCGCCCGAGATGCTGTTGGCATCTCCCCACATCTGGATCGGGTCAGCTGCACAGATATCGGAAGATCTACACCGTTACCGCGAGCGCTGGGGATTCAGCTACTTCTGCGTGCAGGGCGATGCCATGGATGCCACAGCTGCGATCGTCGCCGAGGTTGCCGGACAGTAACTGCGAGCTAATTTTTGTTCGTCTGCACGAGACGGTCCTCGTCAGCGATGTCCATTTCGAGGCGAGCCAAGAAGAAATGCACCAAGGGCCCAACCGATAAGGCAAACCAGACCGTCCCAACGCCGACACTGCCCCCCAGCAGCCACCCGGCGCTCAGCACTACAACCTCGATGAGTGTCCGGGCCTGCCAGACTTTTGGTCCACGCCGCGCAATGGCCGTCATGAGTCCGTCGCGAGGCCCGGGTCCACAGTGGCTGCCCAGGTAGATTCCCGTGCCCAGACCAACAAGCACCGGACCAGCCAACATCATCAGAGACCGAAACCACAGTGAGTCCGGCTGCTCAAGGGCAGCGATAACGATGTTGGCGGTCAGACCAATGACGATCATATTGGCAATCGTCCCAAGGCCGATCGGCTCCCGCACGACGAGCAGAATCGCCACCAAAACAAAGCCAACCAGAATGATCATCGTGCCGATCTCAACACCCACGAGTTCTGCCAGGCCCTGATGGAACACGTCCCAAGGCCCCAGTCCAAGATCGGCGACGATCATCAGACTGATGCCCACGCCAAAGATGGTAAGCCCCAGCACCACGCGCGGCAGTCGCCGAAACTGCTCGGCGAGCGTGATATGAGAAATGAAACGAGAACGGCTCATAAGATCCTGAACAGAATTGGATTGAAGTTTCCCAGGATAATCTGACCTGGGCGTGCAGACCTATGACCTTTCGGGCATTATTGGACTGTGAAATGTAGTGCCAGAGAGCTGAGAGACCGAGTTGGTCCCTGGAAACAGTCCAATGGTCCGCTTTATCGCGAACTTGCTGAGGTCATTCGAAAGGCCATTCAACAGGGTCACATCGCGATCGACACCGTACTACCTACCGAACGGGAAGTGGCCAGCAGTTTCGGTGTCAGCCGCACAACGGTGGTGTCGGCCTATGGCGAACTCAAGCATGAAGGCCTGCTAGCGAGCCGCCAGGGCAGAGGCACCTGGGTCGCCAAACGCACCAGCGCGCCAGGCGATGTGCCTGTCACTGCGGCCGACAACCACGTCATGACCACACGTCGCGAAGGCGTCGAGATCAGCCTGGCATCATCGGTGCCACCGCCACCCCAGATCGTGCGCTCGGTGCTGTCAGAACGCGGCATTCCGCTGGCACCTGACGACCTCCACCTCGGCCTTCCCGATCGTCTGGGCGTACGGGAATTGCGAGAAGTCCTGAGCAGCC
Source organism: uncultured Acidimicrobiales bacterium (assembly GCA_964446225.1). GTDB lineage: Bacteria > Actinomycetota > Acidimicrobiia > Acidimicrobiales > Poriferisodalaceae > CAYUOD01. Next base: position 10,492 of record CAYUOD010000008.1, read on the forward strand.
AACTCGCAGCCACGGGACTCAGAGCACATCCCGACCAGATCCTCATCACGACCGGGGCAACGCAGGGCATTGACCTCGCAGTCAGCTCCTGCACCCGGCGCGGCGACCTGGTGCTCGTCGAGGAGGCAACCTTTCCCGGCGTCCTCGCACTTCTTCGTCACCGCGGCAGACGAGTTGCCGGTATCCCATCTGACGCCACCGGGGTGAAGCCCGAGGGGCTTGAGGAGATGATCCGCCAGCAGGGGCCGGCTCTGGTCTACCTCGTGCCGACCTGCCAGAACCCGACGGGTTCGATCCTGCCCACCGGACGCCGCCAGCGCATCGCAGACATCATCTCGCGCACCGGCACCCCACTTGTGGAAGACCTCTCGCTGACTGACGTGGTGCTCAACGAAGCAACGATTCCCGCGCCCATAGCGAGCCACGCGCCCGAGGCGCCGATCATCTCCATCGGCTCGGCCAACAAGCCGCTCTGGATGGGACTTCGTGTGGGCTGGATGCGGCTGCCCGATGCGTGGGGCGAGGAGCTCCTCACCACCAAGACCCTTGCCGATCTTGGAACGCCGGTGCTGGCACAGCGTCTTCTGCTCACACTGATGCCTGTGCTTGATCAGGCACGAAACGAGACTCGCGACACACTCAACGCCAACATGGCTGCAACGCTCGAGGAGCTCCACTCTCAGCTGCCTGATTGGGAAGCCCACGTGCCCCAAGGCGGATCCAATCTGTGGGTGCGACTCCCCGCCGCGCGGTCCGATGCACTGGTCCACGCCGCTCTTCGACATGGACTACAACTCGTAAGCGGTCGTGCGTTCTCACCCGAGAAACTCTGCGCTGACAGGCTTCGTTTGCCTTTCACCCTGCCGCCTGCCACGATGCGCGAAGCCGTGCGACGCCTCGCACTGGCTTGGAATGAAGTACGCCAGCTCGAACCAGGTGCCACACGGGTACAGCAAATGGTCGTGGTCTAGCGCACAACGGAGGACACATGGCCAGCACCGACTTCTTGGGACTCGACGACGAGTTGGATGAAGTGGAACAGCTCGTTGCGCAGACAACGCGGCGCTTCGTGGACGAAAAGTTTCTGCCCGTTGTCGTCGAACACTTCGAGGCGGGAACCTTCCCGAGCGAACTCATCCCCCAAATCGGTGAACTCGGCCTCCTCGGAATGCATCTCGACGGCTACGGCTGCGCCGGCATGAGCGCCACCGCCTACGGTGTCGCCTGCAGAGAACTCGAGCGCGGTGACTCCGGGCTTCGCAGCTTCGTATCGGTACAGGGTTCGCTATGTATGTTCCCCATCTGGAAGTACGGCTCTGAAGATCAGAAGCAGACCTATCTGCCACGCATGGCCACAGGCGAACTCATCGGCTGCTTCGGACTCACCGAGCCAGACCACGGCTCCGACCCCGCTGGCATGCTCACCAAAGCGAAACGTGAGGGCGACGACTGGATTCTGAACGGCACCAAGCGGTGGATAACCAACGGCTCGGTCGCAGGTATCGCGATCGTGTGGGCCCGCACCGAAGAAGGCATCTGCGGATTTCTGGTCGAGAAGGGCACTCCAGGGTTCGAAGCTCGCGACATTGAACACAAGCTCTCATTGCGCGCGTCCTACACAAGCGAGCTCATGTTTGACGACTGCCGCATTCCTGAGAGCCAGCGACTACCGCTTGCGAAAGGCCTCAAAGCGCCACTGGGATGTCTCGCCGAAGCACGCTACGGAATCGCGTGGGGCGCAGTCGGTGCGGCCATCGCCTGCTACGAGACCGCGCTCGAATACCAACTCGAACGCCCACAGTTCGGTCGTGCACTCGCCGGCTTCCAGCTCAGCCAGGTGAAGTTCGCTGACATGCTCACCGAGATCACGAAAGCGTCGCTGCTCGTGCATCGCCTCGGCCAACTCAAGGATCGCCACGAGGTCACCACAGAGCAGATCTCAATGGGCAAACGCAACAACGTACGGGTGGCACTCGAAATTGCCCGAGAGGCGAGGGCGATGCTCGGAGCCAACGGAGTCAGCCTCGAGTACGCGCCCATACGCCATATGGTGAACCTGGAATCGGTCTATACCTATGAAGGCACCGACGAGATTCATGGGCTCATCCTCGGTAACCACATCACCGGGCTGTCAGCATTTCGGGGCTAACCGCCTCCGAGGGCTCCTGCGAAGTCAATGCCGCACTCACTGAATGCGTCGAGGAAATCTGCGTCAATGGAGTTGCCGAGATCGAGCGGATCGCCAATGCCCGTCTTCTCCATGAGGCACACGACGTTGTCTGGCTCAGTGCCCCAGGCGTCGGCGAGGATCGTTATGAACTGCTCGTTGCCCTCGAGGTCAAGTCCGAAGTCACCACCGTCGGAGTCTGAGGGGCTGTCACCGTCCGCGCTTGGCGGAGTGCCACCGAAGAGCCCACCGGCGCCAGCCGCGAGATCTGCGATATCGATGCCGCATTCATCCAGGATCTGAAAAGCATCCGGCCCGGTCAGATCCTCCATCAGGCCTGCAGCATCCAGGGTCTCGCTCTTGTCAAAGAGGCACTGGATCGCCGCTGGCTCGATGCCCAGTGTGGCAGCCACGCTCTCGACTACATCGTCTGGGAGATCTCCACCCAGTCCAGTGATTCCATCAGAATCGCCCGAGTCGTCAGAAGGGGCATCGCTGTCGCTTGAATCGCTAAGCGGGCTTGCTGCTGAGGAGTCCTCATCGCCACTGTCGAGGTTGCCGCAGGTTTCGGTGACGTAGGCATCTACCCTGTCACCGGCTGCATTGAGCTCTGGGGTGTCGAGCGCAACAAAAAGATCGCCGATCGCATTGAGATCAAAGTCTGCGTCGGCCATGTCCGAGATCACAGCCGAGAAGGACTCCGCCAGGAACTCCGCGTCGTCCTTGATGTCTGACGGGGCAGCCTGGGCAAACTCCTGCAGTGCATCATCGAGAGCCGTAAAGCTCACCTCAAGGCCACCGGAGGTCGTGAAGTCGGGCTCGAAGTTATCGAACTCCGCGAACGACTTACAAAGATTCGCATCTGCGACCGAATCAGAACTATCGCCACAAGCTGCCGCCAACAGAGCGAAAGCCATGACAAGAATGAGCGTTTTCATGCTATGGACTCTTTTCAATTAAGTGCGCAAACGAGAGTGCGCCGCGCACCCTCCGAGAATACATGCGCACCGGCATCGATCCAGGTCACGGTCTCACTCTGAGGCATCAGTCCACTGCGCCACAACTTCTACACAACGACTAAGTAACGAATCAGGGTCGCAATGGTCACTACGACGATCAAAGGACGAATGAGTTTCGCCCCACCTCGTATCGCAGCATGTGAACCGGCGGTCGCGCCCAGGAGTTGCCCGACGAGCATGATTCCACCGGCTTTGAACCAAACTGCACCCGATAAAACAAACACAATAAGGGACGCGACGTTCGACGCGAAGTTCATACACTTCGCGAACCCCGTGGACCTCAAGAGAGCTCGGCCACGGAGGGAAACTCCCGAGAG
>CAYUOD010000008.1:14094-25180 GCA_964446225.1 uncultured Acidimicrobiales bacterium
TCGCGAACCCCGTGGACCTCAAGAGAGCTCGGCCACGGAGGGAAACTCCCGAGAGCGCGAAGAACGAGCCGGTCCCCGGACCAAAGAAGCCGTCGTAGAAACCAATCACCGGAACAACAGTGCTGCGGTACACAACAGCAGACAATCGAGGACTGGTCTCTTCATCTCCAACAGACTTTGCGAACACGAAGTAGGTGGCAATGCCCGCAAGTACCAGCGGTACGACAAGCTCGAGCGCTGCTGTACTCACCATGCGGACGACGAAGGCACCTGAGGCCCCACCAATGAAAGCTGCAACTACCAACCAGCGGACTTCCGCGAGCGTCACCACCCGATGGCGCAGCATCGTGATCGAAGCGATCAAGGTACCGAATGATGATTGCAGCTTGTTCGTAGCGATCGACGATAAGGGCGGCACACCTGCGAAAAGCAGAGCCGGCACCGTAATCAGTCCTCCCCCTCCGGCGATGGCATCCACGAATCCAGCGACGAGGGCGGCCCCGAAGAGCAGAAGATAATCGGCGGTGGCGAGGGCGAGCACTGCACAATCCTGCCAGATCACCATGGGTTTCTGCTCCGTAGGGGCATCGAGTGGGCGGGTGCTATCGACAGAAGATCCGGCAATTTCAGTCCTGAATCAAAGCTTCTTTCAGCCGAAGAAAGAGAGGTCGGGACGAAGCGTTCTGCACCCCAGTTCACTTAAAAGGATCAGCAGCAGCAGATGGGCAACCGAGATCAGCAAGGGCACATGGATGATGTCTATGCGTCGCTGCGAGTAGAGCCACTGCTCATCAACCTGGCCACCGACTTGCAAGACCTCGTGCAAGGTGCCACCGCCGAGGTTCTCGCCAGCCAAATGGAAGGGCTGCGCCGTCGCATAGCCCGTGAGATTGGCCTGGTCATTCCCCCGGTCGAAGCACGCGTCGACACTTCCCTCACCTCGGGCAGCTACCAGATCTGCCTGGACGGTGCTGCTGTGGCCTCCGGGTCTGCGCCGCCCAACAAACTGATGGTCATCCCCGACATCGACCTGACACTCAGCCCTGAGATAGCGACTGCCGAAATCGAACCGATCTTCGGACTCACCGCCTACTGGGTGCCGGTTGAACTACCTGCTGAGATGGCCGACATTCCCCATACGATCGTCACCCGCCAACAAGCGATCGTGAGTCATCTCAGCGAGGTCATCAGACGAAATCCTGGCCGACTTCTCACCCGCCAGGCCGTACGCGAGACAGTGGACCTTCTGTCCGGCGAGCACCCGGCGCTCATTGAAGAGATAGACGTCGGTGTGTTGCCGCTCGCCACGCTTCACGCCGTACTGCAGCTTCTGCTCGACGACGGCTACTCGATTCGTAACATGCGTCGCATCCTGGAACGGATGACATCAGCCCAAGCCGAGCTACTGAGCTTCGAGCAACTCCTGGCTTCAGCTCGCAGCGCGGTGCAACCCGCCAGCATGTCCTAGTCGGATGAAGCACTCGGATACAGCTGCCGCACCAGAACGATGGCGAGGCCAAGCCCGAGAAGCTGCGCTGCTACAAACGCTGGCGCGTCGGTAGGCCGGATGCCGGCGAACGTGTCACTGAACATTCGTCCGAACGTGACCGCAGGATTGGCGAAGCTCGTCGACGACGTGAAGTAATAGGCAGCTCCGATATAGGTGGCGACCCCGGCCGCGGCCTGGTGGGAGTTTCCCGAACGAACAACACTGAAGATCACCATGATCAGCCCAACCGTTGCGATGACTTCGCCAAGATAGACACCCGAACCGTTGCGCTCATTCGTAGCCCACGCGGCAGACACGTCAAACATCGCGTTCGCTAACATCACGCCGACGAAAGCACCAATAAATTGTGCAATCAGGTACGCAACCGTGTCCCGAATCTGCCGACCTCCGAAACTATGGGCGGCAAGTGTCACAACCGGATTGAAATGAGCGCCAGAGACCGGTCCGAGCGCCAAAATCAGCGCAGCCAGCACCCCAGCGGTGGCAAGCGCGTTCTGCAGCAGTTGCAAGCCGACATCGTTTGGGCTCAGTCGCTGGGCCATAATGCCGGAGCCGACGATGCCCATAAGCAAGAAGGCTGTGCCAACAGCTTCGGCGATGACTCGCTGACGCAGCCCGGGGTGAGAAATAGTCACCCCAAGATCATTACCCGCCCGAAGCCGTCCGGCTGAACATCCCAGCTACGATCGAACCGCCATGCCACCTGAGACCACTGACTCGCAAACCGAGTCCCGAGCAGAACGAGCGCCCTCGCTGGCCGATGGACGCAACCGCTGGCAACTCGGACCGCTACACCACCCGGTCCGCGGTCTCATGGACGCGACCGCAGCGCTCGTGGCCATAACGGCAGGGATCTGGCTCACCGTTCATTTTCAGGTTCCATGGACGCGGCGGCTCGCCCTCGGCATCTACGGACTATCTCTCGCTGGACTGTTCACCGTCAGCAGCGCCTACCACATGGTGCCTTGGGCGGCGAAGGCCAAGGCCCGCATGCAGCGCCTCGACCACACCATGATCTTCATGCTTATTGCCGGTACCTACACCCCGGTCGTCGCGGTGTTGTTCAGCGGCTGGGTTCGCATCGCATTCCTCTCCGTCACCTGGGGTATCGCCCTCGTGGGGACGATTCAGAAATGGCTTCTCCCCAAGGTTGGCCACTGGTTCTCGGTCGCGGCCCAAAGTACCCACGGATGGCTCGCCGTCTTCTTGATCGTGCCCCTATTTCAACGCTTGCCTCTGGTTGCAATCGCGTTGACCGTGGCAGGCGGACTCATGTACACGGTTGGCATGATATTTCTCACTACCAGGCGCCCACGGCTCTGGCCAAGAGTGTTCAGCTACCACGAGGCATTCCATGTGCTTGTCATTGCTGCAGGCGCCGCGCACTTCGTGATGATTGCGCGATTCATCGCTCCGTACGGAACCGCGCTGACATAACAGACGCTGCTCCCACTCGCATGTAGCCCAATCCCAGACCACCTGCTAGGTTCACGGATTACGGCATTCTGAGGAGGGGGTTCATTGGTACTGCTGGACGTACGCGAGGTCACCGTCAAGTTTGGAGGCATCGTCGCGCTCCGCGACCTCAGCTTCCAGGTCGACCGCGGGCAGGTCTGCGCCCTCATTGGACCCAACGGCGCGGGCAAGACCACCCTGTTCAACGTCCTGAGCCGCATCTACGACCCCACCCATGGCGACGTGCTCTTTGACGGCGACAACCTCATCGAACGCGCTCCTCACCAGATCTCCGAAGCAGGCATCTACCGCACCTTCCAGAACCTCGCCCTCTGGCGAGGAATGTCGGTCCTCGAGAACGTGATGGTTGGCGCGCACGTCTCATCGAAGCAGAACTTTCTGACGTCCGCGCTACGGATCGGGCTCAAATCCGAAGAACAAAGCCTCAAGTCGCGGGCCTGGCTGGCACTCGACGAAGTAGGACTCACCAGTGTCGCGTTCCACCCCGCGGCGGGGTTGCCATACGGAACGATGAAGAAGATCGAACTTGCCCGTGCACTCATCGGCAAGCCCCAACTTCTTCTGCTGGACGAACCAGCCAGCGGCCTCACCCATTCCGAGGTAGATGATCTGGCTGCACTCATACTTAGACTTCGGGACGAGCACAACATGACCGTTCTGCTAGTCGAACACCACATGGCGATGGTGATGGGGATCTCCGATCATGTCGTCGTGATGGACTTCGGATCGAAAATCGCCGAAGGACTCCCTGCTGAGGTTCAGCAGAATCCAAAAGTCATCGAGGCATACCTGGGGAGAAGCGAGTGACCGCGCTGCTTGAGGTCAAGGACCTACACGCCTCGTACGGCGACGTGCGAGTCATCATGGGCATTGACTTCACCGTGGACGAAGGTGAAGTCGTGGTCATTCTGGGCGCCAACGGAGCGGGCAAGACGACGACGCTTCGTGCCCTGTCCGGCATGCTCAATACCTCAGGCTCGGTGCTGCTCGCTGGCAAAGAGACGCTGGGAATGAAGACCTCCGAGATCGTCCGCATGGGCGTCGCCCACGTGCCACAAGGCCGCGGCACCTTCAGCGACCTCACTGTGGCAGACAACCTCGAGGCCGGCGCTTTCATCCGCAAGGACAACGACATCGGCAAGGACATCGACCGCTACTACGACATGTTCAAGGTCCTCGGTGAGAGACGAGACCAGCCTGCGGGCAGCCTCAGTGGTGGTGAGCAGCAGATGCTAGCAATCGCTCGAGCGCTGATGTCCAACCCAACTCTTCTCTTGCTTGACGAGCCCTCCCTGGGTCTCGCTCCGATCATCGTGCAGCGCCTATTCGACGTTCTGAAGAACCTCAACCGCGAACAGGGCACCACCATCCTCGTCGTCGAACAGAACGCGCAACTGGCGCTCGACATCGCACACCGCGGGTACGTCATAGAAGTCGGCAACATCGCCGCCGAAGGCACGGCACAAGAACTACAAACCAACGACGCGATTCGTCGCGCGTACCTGGGGTACTGATCCATGGACCTGGCATTCGACTTCGAACGCTTCTTGAGCTTGTTCTTCGTGAGTATTCAGCGCGGCGCGGGCTACGCGGCAATAGCGATGGCGCTCGTACTGATCTTCAAGTCGACGACACTCGTCAACTTCTGTCAGGGCGAACTTGCAATGCTCGGAGCCTTCCTCGCGTGGATGATCACCATCCAGTGGGGCTGGAGCGTCTACATCGCAGTCGGTATCGCCATGCTCGCAACAGCACTCGTGGGCTCCTCCATCGAGCGCACGCTTATTCGCCCGTTCGACCCCGCGGACCATTTGCCCCTTGTCATCATCACGCTCGGTCTGTTCCTGGGAATAAACGCGTTCGATACGATCATCTGGGGCACAGATACCCAGAGTTTTCCGAGTATGTTCCCCGCGGGTTTTGCCATTCAGTACGGCACCGCACAACTCTCCTGGGCCACAATCGGCACCGTGCTCACTGTGCTGCTGACGCTCGTCCTGCTTCAACTGCTGCTCAAGAAGACCAAGATCGGCCTTTCCTTCCGAGCAGTTTCCTCATCGATCGAATCGTCCAAACTTGTTGGCATCCGCGTAGGAAGCACCCTCAACTTCGGCTGGGCGCTTGCCTCTGCGATCGGTACTCTCGGGGCCAGCCTCGTCGCCCCGACACTCTTCGTTGAACCAAACATGATGCTGCGAGTCCTCGTGTTTGCATTCGCGGCAGCAGCCTTGGGAGGCCTCGACAGTTTGGGTGGCGCAATTGTCGGCGGGCTAGGCGTCGGCTTCGCTCAGACCATGGTGCCCGCCTATGTCGGATTCGTACCCAGCGACATGGGACTCGCAGTAGCCGTGGCCCTGATCATGCTGGTGCTGCTCATCAAACCCTCTGGCCTATTCGGCACTCCGCCGGTCGAGCGCGTATGAGCCTGCCATACGTCATACACCAGGGCACTCCGGCATACCGGAACTACCGCCTGCTCGGCCGCGTTCTCCTGGTCCTACTGATCGTGGCCGCTGGATTCATATTTGCCGAAACCTGGGCACCCGTTCTCTTCGACAACAAGTACACGTTCGGACTCAAGTCGGTCTTCGGACCAGCTGTCTACTGGGCCGTCGGCATCCTGGCTCTCAACATCGTGACCGGTCACAGCGGGCAACTCTCACTCGGCCACAGCTTCTTCATCGGCACCGGGGCGTACACCACCGCCGTGCTCGTTGCAGAGTACAACTGGTCCTATCTGGCAACGCTTGCCGTAGCGATCCCGCTCTGCTTCGTGCTCGGGCTCCTCATTGGGCTACCTGCACTCAGAATCAAAGGGCTCTATCTCGCAGTCGTAACGCTGGGACTATCAGTCGTCTTCCCACAGATCATCAGGCTCGACGCACTCACCGACCTCACCGGAGGATCCAACGGTAAAGACCTGAATGACTTCAAACTTCGTCCACCTTCGTGGCTTTCACTCGGGACGATCGTCGATTTCCTGCAGGGTCTGCCGGTCATCGGTGGCCTGTTCGGCAGTGAAGAACTCAGCCAACGCCAAGGTGAGGCCTTGTACAAGTACCTACTGCTGGTAATCATGGCGGCGATTACGTTCTGGCTTGTCCGCGGAATGCTCCAAAGCAGAACAGGACGGGCATTCCGGGCCATTCGCGACAACGAGACCGGCGCGGCGGTAAGTGGCGTGAATCTGTCGATCTACAAGACACTGGCGTTCGGCATCAGCGCAGCCGTCGCTGGCATAGCCGGCGTGATGTACACCATGCACAATCAGGTCGTCTCGCCCGATCAGTTCAGCCAGACAATGGCCCTCTTCCTTGTCGTGGGTCTGGTTATCGGCGGCATAGCTACCAACAGTGGCGCAGTCATTGGCGGCGTACTGATCGTGCTCATACCGCACCTCGCCCGGCTCACCAAGAATCTGCCATTCTCGCTTCCGTTCATCGGAGATGAGCTCAAAGGCCCATACGGCGGACTCATTCTTGGCGTCATGCTTATCGCGATAACATTTGCACTTCCGGGAGGTATTTCTCACGGAGTTCGTCAGGTATGGCGAAAGATCGTGCAAATAGTGCCTGCTCCACCAGTTCTGGTGGAGGACACCACAACGAGCTGAGAAAAATCGGCTCACTCGATGGTGGTAACTACCCCCGGCATCCTGTAGAAATTGTGCATCAGATTCATCTGATAATGAGAGGGAAAACTGTGAAGACCAAGCGAATGCCAAAACTGGCCGCTGTCGTCATCGCACTCGCACTTGTCGCCGCTGCCTGCGGTGACAGTGGAGGTGACGATACGTCAACTGGATCAGACGATTCGGCCGCAACAACGGCCGCAGCCACTGAGACCACAGAGGCTGCAACCGAAACTACTGAAGCCATGACTGAGACCACTGAAGCCGGGGGCGAAGATGCTCCCCTAGACGGCAATCTTGGAACAGGTGTCGAAGTTGACCTGCAGCAGTGCGTCGACTGGAGCGATACCGAGGGAGTCGATGGTGACGAGATCCGTCTCGGCATCTCGTTGCCACAGTCCGGACCATTGGCCGTCTTCGGTGGCCTCGGAGAAGGCATGCAGGCCTACTTCGACTTCATCAATGAGAACGACCCGATCGACGGCAAGCAGATCGTGCTTGTGCAGCGTGACGATTCCTACGACGCAGCAATCACCAAGAGCAACATCGAAGAGATGATCGAGACCGAAGGCATCTTCGCTTTCACCTATCTCGTGGGCTCCGCGAACAACGTTGCTGCACGCTCGGTCACCAACGAGAACTGTGTACCGCAGATCTTCAACTCAACCGGACTGCCACACTGGGGCGACCCAGTGAACTTTCCTTGGACCGTCGGCGGACTGCTCAGCTACAGCACAGAGGCAAGCCTCTGGTGTCAGAACATCGCTGACGAGTTCGGCGAAGGCGCAACTGTTGCCGGACTGTTCATGGCGAATGACTTCGGCAAGGCATACCAGGTCGCAATCGAAGAGTGTGACGCGGCTGGGACCATTGAGCTTGTCAGCAACAATGTGCATGAAGCCGCAGCGCCTGACATAGCCGCTGAACTGGCTGATGCCGCGTCCTCTGGCGCACAGGCATTCGTCTTCGGTAGCACCGGAGCCTTCTGCCCGCAGGCAATGGTTGGCGTAGCGCAGTCCCCATGGGAGCCCCTGTTCCTGCTGTCCAACACCTGTAGCTCGATTGCATCATTCTTCACACCAGTGGATCCCGCTGGCAATGGAGTGCGACTTGTCGGCACAAACATCGAAGTATCTGACTCGGCATTCGCTGACAACCAGTGGGTCATGGATACCCGCACGTTGCTTGAAGATGCTGGATTCGATCCCGACTCCGGCACCCAGGCGACTGGTGTGATCTTCGGAACCACGGTTGAGTATGTGCTACGCCAGGCAGCAGCCATGGACGGAGGCCTCACCCGCACCAACCTGATGCGCGCTGTGTGGAGCATGGACTTCGAGCATCCGGCCGCTGTGCCGGGAGCTGTTTATAAGCTCGACGGAGCCAACGACGCCTACGCCATTGAGGCCGGGCAGATTCGTGAGTACATCTTCGATCCTGACACTGGCACAGGTTCCTACGTGCCGGTCGGCGACCTCATCGACCTTGAGGGCACCACAGGTACCTACCAGGGCTAAACGCCTGAGTAACTGAAGTAACTGAGAGGGCCGGCGCTAATGCGCCGGCCCTCTTCGCGTCTGACAACAGGATGACGCCAGATTTCAGTTCCACGACTATTTGCAAGATTTCTAAGACGCACTGCTCTATAAGTCGACGGATCAAGTACTTGGAGGAAAGTACAATGAAGAGCGCAAACGAAGAACTCGGAGAACGAGCAGCACGCGAGCTTGAGATGGAAAATACCGGATCCAAGAGCCGCCGCGTGTGGTGGATCAAGAGTGCGGCCATGACCGCTCTGCTCAACGCTGAGGTTGCAGCCTAAACATCCGTGCCCAACAGCACGAGGCGTGAGCTCGGCAGGTTCTGCTCTGCCCAGGCCCTCACAGTGTCTTCCTGGCTGAAGAGTATGACCTGCCTGTCCTCCGACAGCACCTGAAGCAGGAGCAGCATTGCGAGCTTCCGCTCATGATCCAGATGCACCAGCGTGTCATCAAGCACGAGGGGGCATGACTCATCAGCGTCCGCGAGTTCCTCCGCCAACACAATCCGTAGCAGCAGGTAAACCGTCTCTGCAGTGCCGTGTGACAACTGGGCTGCGTCCTTCCACACGCCCGTCTCCGCCTCGACACGCACGGAGAGGTCTTCGGGATTGATGGCAACACGCGAGTACCTGCCGTTGGTGACGCTCGCAAGCATCTGCCCGAGACGTCGTTGGAGCCGGGGCGCAAGACTCCGATAGGTCGCCAGCTGCGCATCTTTTAGAATGTCACCGGTTCGGGTAAGAGCGAAGTCAAGGCTCTGAATCGCCTCGAGCTGCCTGCGAGCCGCGGCGAGCGAAACTTCCGCGTCGCCGACCGACTGCCGGTGCGCAAAAGCTTCAAGTCGCCCTGACAGCTCAGCGCGGCTCTCGCGGTACCGGCGCAGCTCCCGCTGCGCAGCGTCGACTTCCTTTCGCTTCACCTGACGCGCAGTTACCGTCTCCGGAGAATCGGGTTGAAGCGAGTCAACCCGGATCCTGAGCTCAGCCAGAGGTGTTTGCTGCAGTTCGAGTTGTAGCAGCTGCCAGTCGCGGCGCACCTGCTCAGCCTGCCCGCGCTCGGTCTCATACACACCAGACCACCTCCTCAAGAAGGCCACCTCCTGTTCCACCGCTTCGAGAGGGGCCGCACCTACCGCGACCACTGCTGCGCTGAGCGCATCGCTGGCGACAAACCGCTGTGCCTGCTGTTGCGCCAGCACGACTCCGGATCTGCGCTGGTCTTCCAACTCACTTTCAAGTGCAGCGATCTTGGCGCTCTGATCGACCTGGAATCGACTCTCACGTTCCTCAAACAACAGGTATCCAGCGCTCAGCGACGACTCATCTATGCCACTTCGCAGAAGGCTCTCTCGAAGCTGTTCGCGGTCTGGGGCATCGTGTGCCTCTGGCGTCACAATGCCGCGCAGCATGAGGAGCACGGCGCCCGCCGCCGCTGCCACCACCCACGCGACGGGATACACAAAGCCTGCCGCGCCAGCGAACAGAGCGAGCAATGCAAGCGAGCGTCTGAGCCAGGTCCCCAAGCCCGCGGCCCGGGGACGGCCGTCGCTGCTGAGCAGACGAAAGCGGGTCGACATCGCCAACGCCACTTGCTGTCGTTCATGGGCGGCATCTCGAAGATCTCTGAGCTTCCGGAAGTCGTCATCTGACTGCTGCGGGATCTCGTTTGCAGGCGTTGCCTCGGTCCAGCTACGGAGCGCTTCCTGCACGCGCGCATAGAGCGCTTCGCTGTCTTCGGAGGCGGGTGGAGGTTCCGCAAAAGACTCCGACCGTCGCTCCAGTTCGGCGAGCCGGGCCCGCGCCTGCTCGTACTCGAAGGCGCGTCCGGCGCTCTGGAGTTGTTCCAGGGCAAGTTCGGCTGCACCGATGCGGCTCTCACAAAATCCGAGGTTTGCCTGGAGCCTGTGCAACTCGGTCTGGGACTCACGAGCCTCGCCCAGGAGGCGCTGCGCATCTCTGGCCGCGTCGTTCGCCGAGCGGAGAGGCCGCGTGGAGCCCACCCGATCGCTGCCGACATGCGTCTGGCGATAGGTGTCAATACGCGAGAGGGCCTCACCGACCGAGGTCTCTGATGAGTCAGCCACGGCCTGCATCAACGCCTGCATGGCAGCAGGGTCAGCGCGCACCGCCGCTACGTCAGCTTGGCGCACCCACGCGGTTGAACGGAACGTCCTGCGATCCATGCCGACGAGTGCTGAGCCATCGGGAGCGCCGTCATGCATGACGCTCCCCGCGAGGTCTTCACCCGTGTGGGTGTCGACGACGGTAGCGGTTCTTGTGCGCAGATCGTGCGTCAACTCGAGTGGTTGACCAGCATCGGTGACACAGCACAGTTGGACTGACCAGTGATCGGCATTCCATGGGGCGTGGCGCGTCTCGAACGATGCATCCTCAGCTCTTGGTTTGCCACGACCCCTGCGCATCCCGCAGAATCCCGCGAGAATCGCACCATGCCACGTGCTCTTTGCGGCCTCGTTGCGGCCGTGCACGATCGTAAACCGAGGCTCGAAGCGCAGCTCGCTATTGACGAGTGGGCCGAACCTCATCGCCCTGATAGACCGGAAGTGCATCTAGATCAACGCCAAGTCACTGCGCCCGGCGAGCGCTCTCAGGCCAGTGATCAGGATCTGTCTCTGCTCGGTGTCGGACAGGCCAACACTGCTGTTCACCCGGCGAACGAACTCACCTCTCACTGAATCTTCGGCCGCGATCTGCCTCAAGTCGTAGCCGATGCGGAGTGCCTGGGTATCCACTATGACTTCGCCAGACCGACCACTGCCATGCGCCAGTTCGGCCTCATCCAAGCTCACATCTGGATCGAGCTCACCTCGCAGACACACTCTCACCAGACCATCGTGTGCCTCGACCAACAAGGCACAAGCCGAGCTGATCTGACTTGCGTCAGTAAGCCCGGTGACGTCCAGTTCGA
>CAYUOD010000009.1:0-14290 GCA_964446225.1 uncultured Acidimicrobiales bacterium
CACCCTGCCATTGTGCCGCTGATTCGCGTCTTTGATGAAGAGACTCTGTGCCTTGTTTATCCCTCGCAAAAAGGGCACGCTGCTGAACCACTCCACGGCTCGTGGCGGCGACCGAGGCGGACTGGTGCGCTTCCAGGCACTGCCATTGGCTGAGGTCGAGCCTGCCCTCGAGGTGATTCTGGACGCACACCAGACTCTCGCTCGGGCCGGATTCGTCGCGGTCGATCTTTACGGTGGTTGTTTCCTGTACGACTTCGAAGCGTCTGAGATGTTCCTGATTGATCTTGACGAGTATCGGATGGGTCCCTTTGTTCTGGAGCAGGAGCGACTCCCCGGCTCTCGCTACGAAACGGTGGACGCACTCGTCCATGCCTGGCTCCCCCACTGCTCCTAGGGGTCGCGGATCCTTCTTGCATCTCATATGCAAGGTTGTTGAGTATGGGCTGGCTGGGATTCCGTCGCCGGACTACGACCTAGCAAGCCAGCCGCTTGTCGGTGCGTCCGCGAAAGTGAAAGGCTCAGCAGTCCGCCAGGGCGTTGAGCGCCGCGCATATATCGGATCGCCTTGGGTCGATCGAGCCGATGCGCTCAGTAAGGAATGTCTTGCGCACAGGTTGGAGGTTGTCGAATGACGCTGCACAGCGCGTGGACATCCCTTCGTCCTTGCCTAGTGCGACCTCTGTGGGGATGTTGCGGACGGTGCGGGAAACGGGAGCAACAACTATCCAAGTGAGCACCGGCGTTGCTTCGCTCCGCGTCACGATCAAAACGGGCCGCCGCTTGTCTTCTGCTTCGGCCCACCAGATTTCTCCCTGAGCTGGGGTCACCATGGTTCCTCGGCGATCATGGCGATTGTTGACTGGTCGGCCCAGCCGACCTCTTCTTGGGTTTGGGGGTGCTGTTGGTAACCCTTGACGATTGCGTCCGCCGTTTGGCTGCGCCGGTGCTGATCCACGAGGGTCCGGAGACCCTGGCGGACGGCATCCGAACGCGACTCTACGACTCCAGCAGCCACGAGTTGGTCGACTGAAGCAGACAGATCGTCATCTATCCGTGCTACAAGCTGTGCCATACGTTTAGTATAACGAAATGGCATACCGAATGTCGTCGCTGCTCGCTTGACGACCAAGAACGGCTACCGCCCGAAGGCCCCGTGCGCTGGAGTTGGGGCGTTCTTTTGCAGCTCGTCACTGAGCAGGTCGACAAATGCGGCTAGGTGCCTGGGAAGCGGTTCATGGCGGGTCGCGCAGTACCAGGTTCGGGATTGTGGAGTAGCTCCGACTTGCACGGTTCGAACCGAGCCCGTGGTGAGATAGGGCGCTGCGATCCATGACGGCAGGACCGTGACTGTGTCGGTGTTGATCACGGTGTCGATGAGGGCGTCGGTGAGCATTGGAAGCGTTGACAGCTGACCAGGGGTGGCCCCCGGTGGGATTGGTAATGGGACGGGCGGAATTCGACTGGGGTCGTAGCTGTCGAAGAGAACGAGGTGGACATCGGAGAAGTCTGCGGCGGTTACGTAGGGTTTGCCGACCCATGAGTGGTCCGCATTCACGACCGCGAGCAGTTCGTCGTCGAAAAGGCGATGCAGTCGGACTTGGTCCAGTTGTGGGCGAAGCTTGGTTATGAGCGCGATGTCGATCCGCCCGTCGAGGAGCGCCTCGATGTGTTCGCTGTCGGGGATTGTCTCAATAGCCACATCCGCGCCTGGCCACTCTTGGCGGAACAGTCGCAGGATGTCGGGTAGCCAGTGGTAGTTCGTTGAGCACTGGGACCAGATGCGTAGAGTTTCGTCGTGGTCGGCTTTGAGTTGGTGGACATCACGAACGGCACTCCGGAGCTCGTGCAGGGCAACGCGCGCGGCTTGCAGCATCCGCTTGCCCGCTGGTGTCACGATCAGGCGGCGCCCAGTTCGATCGAACAGCGGTGTGCCAAGTCGTTGTTCGAGCCGCACAAGACGTTGGCTGAGAGCGGGTTGGCTGACGTACAGCTTCTGTGCCGACGCGGTGAGCGTCTGGTTGGTTTCGAGTGCCTCCAGAAGCTCGAGGTCTCTCAGATCAATATCCATTAGGTCAGCTTATACATAGCATCACCGATTCGTCGTGGTCTTATGTGACGCACCGGCCTACCGTGGGTCTCACATCAGCTGAGCTCATCGCTCAAACAGAAGGAGATTTGGTATGCCGGTCGTCACGATCGTGTTCCACAGCGGCTACGGACACACCCGTGTTCAAGCCGAGGCCGTCGCTGAAGGCGCAAGATCGGTGCCAGGCACCGATGTTCATCTGGTTCCCGTTGGAGACATCGAGATCAACTGGGATCGTCTCGATACCGCGGATGCCATCGTGTTCGGGACGCCAACCTACATGGCTGGCCCGTCCGCACAGTTCAAGGAGTTCCTGGACGCAACATCGAGCCGGTGGGGCGAACAACTGTGGAAGGACAAGCTGGCTGCGGGCTTCACAAACTCAGCAGGCCTCAACGGCGACAAGCTGAACACCCTCGAATCGTTGTCTTTGTTTGCGATGCAGCACAGCATGGTCTGGGTCGGTCTTGGCTTGTTGCCCGGCAACCACACAAGCACCGGAAGCGAAGAAGATTTGAACCGTCTTGCGGGGTTTCTCGGGGCGATGGCCCAATCGAACGCCGATGTCGGGCCGGAGGTCGCACCCGGAGCCTCCGACCAGCGCACGGCGGCTCATCTCGGACAGCGGGTTGCCAGGTCCGCGGCACGTTGGGCAGGGCTGGTGCCCGCTGTTGCTGCGAGGCAATCATGACCACCGCGCACGCCGAGGTGGACAGCGCTACCGCCGCGATCCAGCAGCTCCTGAGTCAGTACTTCGACGGCCTCTACAACAGCGATGCCGATTTGCTCAGGGACGTCTTCCATCCGCTTGCCGTATATGCAAGTGCGACTGATGGTTCGCTCACGCATCTGAACATGGCGAACTACCTTTCCATCGTCGCCGATCGCGAGTCCCCAGCCTCGCGCCACGAAGCTCGAACCGATGCTGTTCATTCGATCGTCTTCGCTGGGCCCGTGACCGCAGTCGCCGAGGTCGAATGTTCGATCGGCCCAAAGCACTTCACTGACTTCCTCAGCCTTATTCAGGTCGAGGGTCGCTGGCAGATCATTGCCAAGGTGTTCCACTACGAGCTTCCAACCAAGTCATCGAATCCAACAGGAAGCTGAGTCTGATGCCCTACGTGAACATCAAGATCACCAATGAAGGCGCCACAGCCAAACAAAAGGCTGAACTGATTGCTGGCGTCACCAACCTTCTGACAGACGTTCTGGACAAGAACCCGGCAACGACAGTCGTGGTCATTGACGAGGTCGAGCTGGAACACTGGGGCATTGGAGGGCTGCCCGTCGAGGAGTACCGGCGCCGGCAGCAATGAATCCCGCCGCCGAAACTTTCTGCGACATGTTCGGCGTTCAGGCAGCTGTTGTTAGTGCGCCGATGGCCAACATTGCGGGAGGATCCCTCGCGAGCGCAGTGGTATCTGGTGGCGGGCTTGGACTGATCGGCGGGGGCTATGGCGACCTGCCATGGATCGAGCAGCAATTCGCAACGGCTGACAACCCCGGCGTCGGTGTTGGACTCATTTCTTGGGCCGTTCAAGATCACCACGATCTCATTGAGCGCCTCGCCGAGATCGGTGCGAGGACCTTCTTCTTGTCGTTCGGCGACCCGTCGTCGCTCCTCAAGCGGATCGATGATGTTGGCGGACGCTCAATCTGCCAGATACAGACCGTTGCTGAAGCTGAACGCGCTGCGGGCTTGGGGGCGGACGCGATCGTCGCTCAGGGCAACGAAGCCGGAGGTCATGGACGAGACAATGACTCTGCTGATGTGCTGGCCGAGCGGGTCTTGGCTGCTACGCCGTCGACGCCGGTGCTCATCTCAGGGGGAAAGAGCAGCGGCAACCACCTGGCCGAGGCGTGGCAACTGGGGGCAGCCGGCATCGTCGTTGGGACCGCGATGTACGCGACCGCAGAGGCCCTCGACACGCCCGGCGCGAAGGTGGGCCTTGTCGCTGCAACCAGCGACGATACCGTGCGAACGACAGTCTTCGACCTCGTGCGCGGGCCCAAATGGCCAGCTGGCTACAACGGTCGGTCACTCGTTAATGAGACGACTCGGCGCTGGCGCGGTCGAGAAGATGTCCTCCGCTCTGAGCTTGACCAGCAGCGTATGAAGTACCGCCGCGCTGAAGTCGCACAGGACCTCAGCCAACGAGTTGTTTGGGCAGGGACGGGCGTAGACGCAGTAACCGCAGTGGTGCCAGCCGCGGACCTCACACGTCGCATCATCTGCGACGCTGAAGCGGTCTGAGGTATAGCTGCCTGCCTACTCTTCGACGAAGTCCGCATCGCAGGGAGCACCGTCTCCCATTCACGACGCGCCAGGAATGTCGTCGAAGTAGCAGCTGGCAACGGCTTCAAGTAACGGTTCGATCACATCGGCGGGTGGACTCGTGACCTCGCTGCCGGTGAGGTTCGAGTCGTCGGCGAGCCAGGCCAGACAGAGTGCCTGGAGCGCGAGCCCGATCTCAACGGTCTCGATGGGGTCGCCTTTGCCGACGACCAGATTCACCATGTTGCCGTCGGCCAGCAACACGACCGACCGATCATCGGGCAGGTCGTATCGGCATACGTCGGCGGCCACTTCTGTGCACTGCAGCGCCTGGGCCTTGAGCACGTTGACGGCGATCTCGGTGCGATCATGCCCGGCATTGGCCAGGATTGTCCCGTCCCTGAGTTTCGCGAGAACGTGTGAGTCGATCACGTCCGAGACACCGGTGGCTGTGATGAGTATGTCTGCCCAGGCGGCAACGTCACTCACCGATCCCGTTCGATGGCCGTCCATTCCTGCTCGGATGCGACGCATGGGGTCGGTGTCGGCGACCGCCGTGGACGAACCCATGGCCCGAAAGTAGTGGGCGATACCGCTCCCGCACCACCCATATCCGATTACGCCAACGCGTTTTGCGTTCATCATGACGTTCGTTGATCGCATGACGGCTTCTAGAACTGTCTGGCCGACTCCGTGCTGATTCTCGAGCACCACTTTGAGTTCTGAATCATTGACCGAGACGACAGGCCAGGTGCGAGCGTTCGACGTCTCAGCACGCAGCCGGTTCGCGCCTGTGGTTGTTTCCTCGGTCGCGCCAACAATGGTTGAACTGGCCGGCGAACCCTCCCCTGACTCTTGCAGTCGCGCCAGTCGATCGTGAAGCTCTGCCCCGTTGTCCAGAATCAACGAGGGACCCGAGTCGAGAACCGCTCGCAGGTTCGCCGCGTGGACGATTGGATCGGATGTGCGTCGTCCGCAGATCGTGACGTTGCCGAGACTGTCCAGATAGTCGGCTGTCTGATCGTTGGTCGTCCCCAGATTTCCGGTCGCCACGACTTCCGCACCGGCTGAAACCAGAAGTTCGATCAGCCTGCCCGTCTTTGGTTCCAGGTGCAGACATATCCCGATTCGGTGGCTGGCAAGAGGCCTCCTATGAGCGAGGTCCAACTCGATGCTTGCCATGAGCGGCATGCGTTCGCGTACCCAGCTGAGAGGGTGGGTCGCATCGGCTTGGGAGGATGGATTGGACGTCATCGGGTTGTCCACTCGCTGAGTAGGGATCGGACCGGGCTGCCGCCACAGATAGTTGTCTGACAACAGTGCACTGGTGTACCTTAGCTTCTGTGCCCATACTTTCAGTGCCGTTTGCCCATGACCTCACCGACGAACATCTGAGCCTCCCCGCGCAAGAGCTCGCCTCACACAGTTCTGTTCCGCTCCGCATATTGCCGACGGCTGACGCCTTGTACCGCTGGCTCGCACGAACCATGGCTGATGAGCTCGCGGCCAACAACGCCGCCGGCGAACCAACAAGATGGATCCTGCCGGTCGGCCCGAAGGCGCAATATCCACTCCTCGCCCAGATTTGTAACGATGAAATGATTTCGTGGGCTGATGTCTGGGCGTTTCATATGGATGAGTACGCCGACTGGCAGGGTCGGCTGGTCCCGCCGGATCATCCCTTCAGCTTTCGGGGCTGGTGTCAGCGAAACCTTTACGACCGGCTTGACGCGGAGCTTCGACCCCCCGCAGAACAGGTTGTGTTTCCGACCGTCGAGAACATGGATTCATTCAGCGCTCAACTCGTAGACGTCGGTGGAGCGGACACTTGCTTCGCAGGCTACGGACACCGCGGCCATGTGGCCTTCAATGAACCGCCATCTTCTCGCTGGGTGAAAGTGAGCGTGGACGAATTCGCGGCGTCCAAGACCCGGTTGGTATCGCTTCTTCCTGACACATTCGTCGCCCACTCCCACCGAATGATGGGCGGCTACACACAAGACCTGCCGCCGATGGCCTTGACAATCGGCATGGGCGACATTCTGGCTTCGAGGAAGATCCACCTGCTTACAGACGGAGGGGCCTGGAAGCGCTACATCACTCGGGTGTTCCTATTCACGACAGAGCGCGACGAGATGCATCCCGTGACGCTGTGCCATGGTCACCCAAACGTCGAGATGACAGTCGATTTGTCGAGCGCAGAGCCGATTCACGTCGGCCTTGGGTAAGGATGGCCGGGTTCGCCGTGATCGGCGCGATCGTTGTCGACGAGTTCATGACGGTGACTGAGCTCCCGACGCCAGAGCAGTCAGCCAGCGCTGAGTCCTACTCTCGTGCGACCGGAGGAAAGGCAGCGAACCAGGCCGCGGCCGCGAGTCTCTTCAGCGGTCGGGCGGTGCCGTTGATCGCTGTGGTCGGACAAGATTCACACGGCGACACAGCGCTCGCTGAGATTGCGGCGACCGGCGTAGACACATCGGCTTGTCTCAGAGATGAACTACCGACTGGGCGAAGTTTCATTCTCGTCGACAGTCATGGCGTTCAGATCCTGGCGACCTGGCCCGGCGCGTCGTCGGCGCTCAGCCAGTCGAACGCCCGCGACTTCGTCAATCGGCTTCCAAGCCAGTCCTGGATCTCCCTTCAGGGTGAGACGCCCGACACCGCGGCTTGCGCCCGAATCGCACGTGCTGTGGGGCACAAGATCATCCTCAACCCAAGCCCGGTCGATCAGTTTCAGAGCGCCTTCCCGTGGGACCTTGTCGACATAGTTGTGGTCAACAAGTTTGAAGCCGACGCGCTGGCGTCAGAGCTGACCCAAGTGGACACGGTGATCACGACACAAGGACCCGAAGGTGTTTTGGTTCGCCACGGCGGCTCCGTCGTTCATATGACCGCTCCCCCGGTAGCCGTGGTCGATACCACGGGCGCTGGAGATGCCTTCGCCGGTGTCATGTCGATCCAGCTCGCGGCCGGCGACGACATCCACGCTGCAGTTCGGGCCGGGGTTGCCGCAGCAACCGTCTCGGTAACGCGAGAGCAATGCATACCTTCGTACCCAACGAGAATGCAGACTGAGGCTCTCGTGCCGTCGATCAGTGAGTCGAGATTGTGACCATGTCCGCGAACGCGAACCCTCTGAGAGACCGCCGACCACTCACGATCATTCTGCGCGATCAGATTCTGGCGATCATCGTCGAAGGGAATCTCGCCGTCGGCGATCGGGTACCCACCGAGGCTGAGCTTGCCAACGAATTCGGGGTCGGCAGGACGACTGTCCGCGAGTCACTCAAGCTGCTCGAGCAGGACGGATATGTCACGTCGCGACACGGCGTTGGGCGCTTCGTCTCGAGTCCGCCCTCGCTTGTTCGTCCGTTGAACCGGTTGGAGGGCGTAACTGACATGCTCGCTGCTCATGGGTTGAACTCCGAGACAGAGGTTATCGAACTCGAGACGATACGCCCCGGCGAGTCGATCGTGAAGATGCTGCACGACTGTGATGTAGATGTCCCTGTTCAGCGCCTCATCCGCTCTCGGGGCGACGGCAATCACGTTCTTGTGTACTCCATCGATTACTTCGTCGACCCCTCCTCCGCGCTCGGCGTCGACCCGTTCGACGGGACTGGATCCCTCTTCGGGCATCTGGCCTTGTGTGGTGTCGAGATTGCGTCCGCCACCTGCGACATCTCAGCGCAACTCCTCGATACAGACACCGCCGAGTTGCTTGGGGCCGAGCCTGGACAGCCTTGGCTGCGCATGGTGCAGCAACATCTCACCAGCGATGGACGGGCAGTGCTGTACTCACTGGACTACCACTACGGGCCCGAGTTCTCGTTTCGACTTGTCAGGACGCGGTAGTGGACAAGGTGAACGTCCTCCTGGACCACGACGGCTCGGTTGACGACTTTGTAGCGCTGATTCTCACCCTTGTTTCTCCCCGCCTTGACCTCCGAGGAGTTTTCGTAACCGACGGCGATTGCTATTTGGAGCCAGCCATCGATGCCACTTCCGCGATTTGCTCAGTGCTTGGGCACCCAGCGACGCCGGTCTGGGGCAGCGCCGCACGGGCAAAGAACCCGTTTCCTGCGCCGTGGCGTGAAGAGTCGTGGCGCATCGCGAACCTTCCGGTCCTGCGTCGTCAGAGCGAGGCTCCCCCTGCGCCTAACACCGCCATGGATGACGTTCTTGCCGACCACCCGTCGACCGTTATCGCGACCGGTCCGCTCACAAACCTGCACCTGCTCCAGCAGCGTGATCCTGTGGCTTTTGGCCGCATCGAACGAATCCACTGGATGGGCGGCGCCTTCGAGGTTGTAGGCAACGTCCGTGAGATCGGACGCGACGGGAGCGCCGAATGGAACGCCTACTGGGACGTTGAGGCAGCTGAAGCCATCCTCCGTAGCGGTGTTCCAATGACTATCGTGCCCCTTGACGTCACCCGCAGTGTCCCCATCGTGGAGTCGTTTCTGGACCAACTCAACGCAATCGATAACCCGGTGGCCGACCTCGCGGCGCAACTCTACGGGACGGTCAGACACCGCCACTACGAAGCCTGGGACCTGCTCACCGTTGCCACGGTCTGCTGGCCAGACCTGTTTGAGTTCGAGGCAAGGCAGATCGAGATCACGCTGTCAGGCCCGAGCGAAGGCAGGACGAGTCACATGACGGGCTCGGGCCCCACACATGACGTCGTGATCAAAGCCGATGGTCCCCAGGTACTCGACCGATTCCTAGAGTCGGTCGGGCGCTGTTCTCCATGAAGCGCTACCTGGCTACGAAATACCGGACCAGCTAGCGCTTCACCGAGAATCCGAGCGTTGGGCCAGAATCTAGGCATCAGCGACGACCACGCAGGCAGTTCACGCCGTTAGTGCGGCTCTCCCCCTGACGACCGGCCGGGACCGCGAATCTTCGGCAGCCTTGAAAGGCGCTCTGCTTCGCCGCCATTCCCCCAGCCCAATCCTGTGGGGCCTGCCGAGGGGCACTGCATGTCGGGGTCCCGTAGCGCCGGCGCCAGCTCGCCCGGAGCTAGGTTTTGTGCAACACGACGAACCCCTGGGGCCTGAATGCTTCCCACTGTTTGTAGTCAAGAGCAGCCATGAACTCACTTTCAACAACTGTTTTTCCAGGGGATCCCCACATAACCAGTTGACTGCGAAGTCAGCCCCCTGGATTCGCTGAGGCCTCGGTCGTTACGGCTAGAGGCCTCCGAGCACGGTCACAGAGACGAAATCAGAAGCGGTGTTGCCCCATTCGTCTGTCACCGTCACCTCCAAGGTGTAGGTAGTCAATCCCAGGAGAGCTGGCCTCTCGATTGCTCGGACCTCGAACTGGTCACCCGGCTGATTTCTTTGGTCGGTTCGGTTCAGTACGAAACCAGCCAGGTTCATCTCCCAGCTGACGATCGTGGTGTTGCCAGTGTTCTCTAGCGCGCTGCAATGGGCCACCGGAAAGCCGAGCAGCGCACCAAACACGATGGGACCATCGTCAGCACATTCCGCTGTGGTGGCAGCCAACGTGTAGAAGGCCTCGACGTCCACCACCGGCTCGACGATGCTCACCGTGGCACTGTCCTGGCCCGCGGCCTGCAGAGTTTCGCCAACCACGTGACCCTTCACGGTGACTGTGTTTGTGTGTGTGTCGCCTGCTGACAGCCCAGTAAGCACCGAAGACACAGTGCAGCTTTCGCTCTCACCGGGGGCAAACGCATCCTCGAACAATTCCTCGCAGTTGAACGAGTCCAAGCTCAGGTCACCGAGGGCGTCATCGACAATCGAGTCAATCTGGACCGGTCCCGGAGCGCTCAATGGCACAGAGACCTCGATGCGGTACTCAACGATGCCGCCGGGCGCACCCTTGATGGGCGTGAGCGCGATCTTGTTGACCGTCAACTCAACGTTGGGTACACCGTTCACAGTGACTTCAAGAATTTCGGTGTCTGTATTGCCCCACTCATCTGTGGCCACGACCTTGTACTCGTAGACAGTTGTGCCGAGTAACGCAGCGACCTGAGAGTAGGCGCCCTGCTCCCAGCCCGGTCCGCGACTGAAGGTAGTGATAGAAGTGCTGCCGAGGAGGGTTGATTCGACATTTACGATGTTGGTGTTTCCGGCGTTTGTGACCGAAGTGCAGTGGCCTACCAGGGTGTCCGGCAGCACTGTAATTTCGCTGGTGCCGCCACCGGCGAGGCAGTCGTTGGAACTACCAGTCAGCACTGTGTAGGTGGTTGCGATGTCAATCTGAGGCTCGACGATGCTGATCGTTTCACTGTCTGAACCCGACGCCTGGGTGTTGGTGTCGAGCACGTGGCCCATCACGACGACGGTATTTGTGTGGTTCTCGCCCGCCGATAGCTCAGGAAGCGTGACCCGCAAGACGCAGTCCTCACTGTCGCCGGGGTCGATCTGCTCGCCGACCAGCGCACAGTTGTTCGGGCCCAACTCCAGGTCGCCGAACTTGTCGTCGATGACCGAATCGATCACGACCGGTCCTGGCGCACCCGCAGGCACCTCGACCTCGATCTCGTAGGTAACTTGGCCACCAGGCGCCCCCTTGACGGTCGCATTCGCCGTCTTTGTGACTGTCAATGCGACTTCACATTCGACGTAACCACACTCGAGGCCTTCGGTGGAGGCGCCCTCGGGCAGGTTTGCCACACTGGCAGTTGGCTCGTTGCCAGCGACAGGCTGGTTTTCGCCGGCGACCAACTCGGCATCACGGATTGAAATGGCCTGGCTCAGCGACACGCCGCCCACAAGGACCAGCGCTGCGATCCCTCCAGCAACTACCACCCAGATTGCGCGCCGTAGCGCAGCTGTGCTCTTCATACGTACCCCACTTACGATTAGTTGCCTGATCCTATTCTGTGGCTCATAGCGTGTCCACTCTGCGTGACCTTGCGGCGGTCGTGGAACGATCCCGGCTCGGTGTTCAGGCACCCTGATGCGCCCTCTGCGGGACTGTCAGACACCGCTACTGCGAAGCCTGGGACTTGTTCAGCGTGCCACGGTCTGCAGGGCAGATCTGTTTGGGTTCGAGGCGAGGCGGATCACAGCCATCGGGTCACGCAACGTGCCATCAGAAAGTCTCCCGCGGGAGACGAGACCTGCACTGTGAGTCGCAGTGGCTGCGCTTCTTCCACAGCCAGTGAGTTGCGACAGTGAGTATCTGCCCGAACATTTCGTTATGCCAGCTGGCGCCACTCGGCCAAGCTGGGGTTGTGGCGGTACGAATGCATGAGGATGAAATTGGTGTCGACGAAGAGCTGGTCCGCAATCTTGTCGTAGCGCAGATGCCGCATTTCGCGGAACTCCCGCTGGCAATCGTTGAGCCTTGGGGAACCGACAATGCGATCTGGCGGCTCGGTGATGGCCTGGTCTTGCGGCTACCTCGCATTGGGTGGGCGACCAACCAGATCGATTTGGAGGCGGAGTGGCTACCCCGCCTGGCGCCGTATCTGCCAATAGCGCTTCCCGAGCCAGTCGCAGTAGGTGAGCCTGGTTGTGGTTATCCCTATCTGTGGGCTGTCCACACATGGATCCCGGGTGAGAACGCCACTCTTGCCGGCATGTCTGATCCGGTCGAATTCGCCCTCGATCTCGCCGCGGTCGTTGAGCGCCTCCAAGGAGTTCCGACTGACGGCGCCCCATCCTCAACCAACCGGGCTCGTCCGCTGCACGACTATGACGATGAGACCCGTCGAGCCATCGATTCTGCCGACCACCTCATAGATGCCGATGCTGCTCTCAGCGTGTGGCAGCAGGCGCTCGCGGCGGACAGCCACCATGGACCACCGCGCTGGGTGCACGGTGACTTGGAAGGAAACTGCTTGCTACTCGACGGCGACCTGCAGGGTCTCGTGGACTGGGGGTGCGCCTGCGCTGGCGATCCCGCGGTCGACATCCAGGTCGTCTGGTCTCCCCTGTTTACCGAGGAGTCTCGCAACGCATTTCTTGACGCGCTTCATGTCGATGAAGCGACTCTCGCTCGCAGCCGTGGTGCGGCCATCAATCAAGCCTGCGCCGCTTTGTCGTACTACTTCAACACCTATCCCCTCATCGTCGAGCGGTCATGGCACAAGCTGGCTGCTCTCGGCGTTCACGGCGCCACTCGATGATCCGGCATTCGATGACGTCTCGGGAGATCGCATAGTGGATGGTGAAGAGCGAGCTGAACTCGCACGAAGAGCACTAGTTGGCTACGTGCATGGGCCCGAGGCACCGATACGAGCGACGAGTCTCGCATTGGACAAGATCGAGACATCGAAGGCAGTCGTTCTGGTTGAGGGAATCAGCGATCAGATCGCCATCGAGACAATCGCTGTTCGGCGTGGGAGAGATCTGGATGACGAAGGAGTCACCGTTCTTCCCGTTGGGGGTGCCCAAGCGGCACGGAGATACATGCGAGAGTTTGGGCCGCTTGGACGACAACTGAATCTGGCTGGCGTTTGCGATTTGGATGCGGCCGAGGACTTCCGACGTGGACTCATCAAGTCCGGTGTCGGAAATCCGGAGACCGCAGCCGACATGGCGAAGTTGGGATTCCATGTCTGTGTTGAAGATCTTGAGGACGAACTGATTCGCGCAGTAGGGACGGAGCAGGTCGAGGAGGTTCTCGATTCTCAGGGCGAACTCGAATCCTTCCGCACGCTCCAGAGGCAGCCAGCATGGCGAGGACGAGCCACCGACGAGCAGCTCCGTCGCTTCTTCGGGACCCAATCCCGGCGGAGCCTTCGGTACGCTCGACTCCTGATCGACGCCGCCGAACTCGATCGGCTTCCTCGCCCTCTGGATGCGGCCCTCGCCCACGTCTAGCAATGCTGTAGCCGCTGCACAGGGGCGGTTCGGCATCACTCGCTATCACGCGTCTGCCGACGATCAGGGGTCGCTGGCCGTCCGAAATTTCTGGAGCCAGTGTTTGGGATGGTGTGCCCGCGGAATGGCTGGTTGAAGTTCACGCCGACTGTGGTGGGGCTTAGCGCCAGCAGTAGAAGGGCCGGGTGCGACTGCGCCTGATCGGGTAGGGTCGCTCCATGCTCACATCTGACGGAACTCAGTAGTCGCCGACTACCAGGACGCCCAATGGACCCCGCTCAAGACAATGATGTCGGTGTCTTCCGATAGAAAATGTACGTTCCCGTCCGCATCGGTGGCTATGAGCACCTGACCGGTCGGGTCGAATCCACCAAGCGCGGCAACATACCCCAATTCTCGAGTGATCTCAGCCGACCCCCGCACAATATCTACCTCGACCAAAATCGTGGAGACACACTCGATAGTCGGACAGCCAGCAACGAGCACGACGCCGTCTGGACGAACCGCAAGCGAGCGGTTGAAGAGTGAAGTCTCTGTGTCGCCGAGAATCTCAATCTCTTCTCCGTTGATCTGATCAAGATCGCTTCTATTCACCTCTAGCCCTGCCTTGTCAGGGCGCGATGCAGATGGAGTCCAGATAACTGCGGCGCGTGTCGGGTCCCAAGCGACCTCGATGGAGTCTTGGAGCCCTGTCACAAGTTCAATCAGAGGACTCGATGACGCTAGCCCGGTCGCGATCACCGCATAGGCTGGAATTCCAGTCGCCACCATTGATCCGTCGGGTGATGGCGCCACACGAGAGCCGACATAGCTGGGCGAAAGTTCATTGAATATGAACGGCCCAGTGATGGTGTAGACGTTTCCCCCTACAGGCTCGCAGCAGAGCGAGATGAGGATGTCCTCTGATCCTGGAATTGTGCGACTTCGCGCTTGGGTGACGCCGTTTTCTTCGTCGTTTCCGAGGGGAATTGTGCCGTAGGTGGCAACGCTGGTGCCGGTATCGGTGTTGATGCGTCTGACTTCACCACCAGAGGTAATCACAACGAAGCTTGATGGCAAGCCAGATGATGTCACCTCATACTCAGGTACCTTCCATGGGGCTACCGCTTCCTGTTGATC
>CAYUOD010000009.1:14390-23308 GCA_964446225.1 uncultured Acidimicrobiales bacterium
TCTCCTCTTCAGGTGTCATGAGGCAGTTCCAGTCTCAGCTTCTTGTGAGCGCGAGCGCGCTGCTGAGAACTCAGCCTCTGAGAACGCTTCAAAGTCGCGGCGATGGAGTGAGTTGTTCTCGACGGATACGAGCCTCCCGCGACCGTGCAGTTGAACGCGCGCTGTTGAGGACCGCCCGAAACAGATAGCCGTGCATATTGGAGCGGATCTGCGGGTTGGTGCGAAGGAGTTTGACAAAGACGTCAGCCACCAGGTCGGCCGCATCATCTGCGCCAACCAGGCCTGCCGCAAATGCGGTCATGTTGTTGGCATGTGTCGCATAGATCTCTTCCCAATCATTCTCCACACCATGCCCCTCTCATATAAGACTCAGCCGCAGGGTCCACCGGGTGACACCCATCTGTCGAGCGGACTCCGAGTCTCACAGAATCGGCGTTATCTGGTACGTACGGTCCGAGCGAGAAAGACGAGCTCTTTGCCCGGCCGGTCGGGAGCGTTGCGGACCTCTTGCAGGCTAAATCCGCAGGCGCACAGGGAAGCTTCGATCTCAGCGTGGTCGCGGAATCGCAACGTGGACTCTGAGATCAAGACGTCGCCCTCAGGCTCGAACCG
This sequence comes from uncultured Acidimicrobiales bacterium, assembly GCA_964446225.1. Lineage (GTDB taxonomy): Bacteria > Actinomycetota > Acidimicrobiia > Acidimicrobiales > Poriferisodalaceae > CAYUOD01. Next base: position 15,003 of record CAYUOD010000009.1, read on the forward strand.
AAATGAGCGTCGGAACGACACAAGAGGAAGCGATACATCCGTTACCTCAACCCAGGTTTCTACTCGACCAATGCCGGGAATGTCGGCGAAGGTGAACGAGCTTTTGGGCGTCCAACTCTCCCACGCTCGCCGAGCTGGGTCGCGCACCTCGAAGACGAGATGGCCGTCGGGATGCAACGCAGCATGGATGCCCTTTAGCGTGGCGCTCCAGTCGTCATCCTCGACGAACACTTGCCCAACGTTGGCCGTCATGGTTGCCAGATCCACCTGCAATGGAGGCAGCTCGGTAGCGTCGCCGCATAGCCACCGCACGTCGTCGGCGAAGGGCTTACTGCGGCCAACCTCAAGAGATGCTTCGGCCGGATCGACGCCTACGACATCGATACCCCGAGCCGCAAGTAGACCGGCGAACGTGCCTGTGCCACAGCCGATGTCCAGCACTGATCGAGCGCCCAACTCCTCAACGATCGCTACGTAATGCTCGAGATCGCTGCGATCTGGATCCAGATCGTCATACACCGCTGCTAGCCGAGGGTTCGCAAAGCACTCATCAACCATGACGAAACGCTAACGCTGACCACGAGCGGAGCCCCGGGGATTATCGTCTAACTCGTAGCCCCGCGTTTTGGCTCCCGCACTACTCTGCCGGTCATGGCCCGCTTTGACGCAGTGATATTCGACTGGATGCTCACGCTCGCTCAGTATCCGGCGCCCTCCGAGCACGTGCGCCGGGCCCTCTCCGGGCTTGATCGCAACGATTCGCCTGTCGAGGTTGACCCGATCGTGGCCGCTCTGGACAGCGCCCGATTCTTGCCCGACGTCATGGCCGCCGAGTCGATCATTGACACCTCAGCTGCGGCGCACCTCGAGGGCGAGCACCTGCTGTACCAAAGGGCCGGTATCGATAGACAGCTTGCGGACGCGATGTACTCCCTGCTTGGTCAGTCGTCGTTCCATCCGCCATACCCTGGCGTGACGGCTGTACTCCAGAGCCTGAAGCAGAGTGGGCTGAGGGTGGGCATCCTGAGCGATATCCACGTGGATCTCCGTCTCCATGCGAAGGGGTTCGGCTTCGCCCAGCACATTGATGCTTGGACGCTGTCGTTCGAAGTAGGCCTGCAGAAACCCGATCTTCGCATTTTCCAGGCGGCTTTGGATCAGCTCGGCACCGAGCCGTCACGCACGTTGATGGTTGGCGACCGAGCGTCTCACGATGGTGCCGCAGCACAGCTTGGGATCCCGTGCCTCATCCTGCCACCGCCGAAAGACCCTTCCAATGGAGGACTCGACCTCGTACTGCGTCTCGTCGACGCGGAGCCCTGCTAGCTAGCGCCGGTTGCTTACCTCAAGAATGCGGTTTCGTTGGCTCTAAGTTCTTCCATGCCCTGTAGTCGGAACATTTCCTTGACCGAAGCGATGCGTCGCTCGGCCTCGACCATGTCATCGTCGGCAATGATCGCGGCGAAAGTCTGTTGCATACCAGTAACCGATGCCCGAATTGCGAGGTTGCCATAGATATAGAGTGCGATATTTCCCAGCTCTCGTGCGTCGCTTGGAGTGAACGTTGGATAGCTGGTCGGCACGACGGCGATTGGAATGTCGGAATGCCAATTCTGTGAGAATTCGATGATTTCGCCTGGATCCGGTTGCTTGGAATGCACGAGAATCATGTCGGCGCCGGCCTCGGAGTATGCGCTGGCGCGACGAAGCGCCTCAGCGCCCCCGTTGCCAGCGATCAGGGCTTCGGTTCGGGCAATGATCATGAAGTCGGTGTCGTTGCGTGCTGTCACAGCCGCTTCGATCTTCCCCTGGAACTCCCCGGTCGTGACGAGCTCCTGACGGCCGCCTTCGAGGAGACTGCTGACCTTAGGAAACGTCTTGTCCTCGATCACAACCGCCGCCGCTCCACAGTTCTCATAACCATGGACGGCGTGGATCACGTTGATCGCGTTGCCGAAGCCCGTGTCGATATCGGCAATGACCGGCAATGAGGACGCTGCTGCGAGTCGACGCGTCATCTCAAGGTGCTCCCCCATCGAGACGAGGCTGACGTCGGGTAGACCGAAAAGGGCAGACAGTTCGAAGCCGCTGGCCCACACGCCATCGAACCCGGCTTCTTCGCCGAGTCGGACTGAGAGTGGACTGTGCCCGGCGATAATCTGCAACAGCTCACGGTCTTCAAGTCGGCCGCGGAGCCTTGCGCCCGCGGTGGTGGCATTTTGGCGGTGCATCGCTATCAGGCCTCGAAGGTGGCGAAGATGGGCTGGTGATCTGAGCCCCGGGCGCCGTTGTCGACGGTCATCGATTGCAGTGCGCGCGCTAAGTCAGGCGTAAGGAAGAGGTAGTCCAGGCGGACGTGTCGTTCCGGACGGTCGTTGCGGGTTGCTTCGACACAGGTCGGTTGATCTGTTGACCCGCTGCCAGCAGCGATCCAGGCGTCGACAAGGAGGTCGAGGCGGCCGAGACGGCCGTGGGCGAGATCGTCCGCGCCTACGAGAAGTTCGTACTCGGCGTCCGAGGGCGTCATATTGAAGTCGCCCATAATCATCGCCCTCGAAGGCATTGGGGGCTGTATGTCGGTATCGACCCAGTGAGTTGGACAGCCCGCTCCTGACCACACGCCGCCGCGGGAAGGAAGCTCCTTAATCAGATCCATGATTGTCGTGATTTGCTCGTGACGCTCTGCGGGGGATGCGCTTGCAAGGTGGGTGGTGTAGATCCGAAGCGGGCCTGAGTCGCAGTCGACTACCCCCTCAAGCACCGACCGTTGGAGGCTCATTGGGTTCAGCAGTCCGTGCTTTGGGAGCAGATGGTTGCGTGAAGACAGGATCGGCTGTCGCGACAGCAGCATGTTGCCGAATTGGCGACGACGATGCCGGATCCGTCCACTGTCGTCGATCTCATCAGCGTTCACGTCTACACCAGGACCGAAGACCCAGTGATGGCTAGCAAAGAGTGAAGAGATCTCGTTGACCTGGTCGAGCATTTCAGTTTCGGGGAAGAACCGCTCGACCTCCTGCAGACAGATGATGTCCTGGTCACCGATCTCGTCAGCAATTCGCCCGAGGTCCATACGGTTGTCCTTGCCAACGCCGTACTGGATGTTGTAGCTACAAACCCGCAATCTGGGGACGTGCTTAAGACTGTTCAACTGAGTTCCTTGCAGGTGCGGACGATCGCCTCACACGCTTGTTCAAGATCTCCGTCGTCCACGGCGTAGCAGACTCGAAAGAACGGCGATGCAAGGAACGCCGATCCGGGGACAACTGCCACACCTGCCCTCTCGAGTAAGTGGAGTGCGACATCGCTGTCCGCCATGAGTGGTGCACCCATTGGCCCGCGGCGGCCGATGAGCCCCGAGCAGTCAACAAATGCGTAGAAGGCTCCATCAGGCAGTTGAACGCTGAGCCCGGGGGCTTGACTGAGCGCATCCACCACGAGGTGTCGCCGCCGATCGTAGGCAGTAACAAAGTCGGCCAGATAGCTCTGGTCACCGGTTAACGCAGCAACTGCCGCGTGTTGTGAGACCGAACTGGTGTGGGACGACGTCTGCCCCTGGATGGTGTTCATCGCCGAGATCAAGTCGAGAGGCCCCGCCCCGTACCCCACACGCCAGCCGGTCATTGCATAGGTCTTTGAGACTCCGTTGACAGTAAGTGTGCGGTTGGCAAGGTCGGATGCAGCTGAGGCCATCGTCGCGAATGTGGCGTCGTCATAGACCAGTTTCTCGTAGATGTCATCGCAGAGAATGAGGATGGTCGGGTACTTTCGCAGCACCTCGGCAAGGCCACTGAGTTCCTCAGCTGAGTAGACCGCTCCGGTGGGGTTGGACGGCGAATTCAGGAGCAACCACTTCGTGTCAGGTGTGATTGACCGCTCCAGACTCTCAGGCGTGAGTTTGAAACCGGCTGCGGCGGGACACATCACCGGCACAGGAACGCCGCCCGCGAGCAGAACCATGTCGGGATACGAGACCCAACACGGTGCGGGAATGATGACCTCATCGCCCGGGCTCAAGGTCGCCAGCAACGCGTTGAAGATCACTTGTTTCGCGCCGCAACCCACGATTACCTGATTGTCTTCGAACCTCAGCCCACTGTCACGCTGGAACTTCTCGACTACAGCCTCGCGTAGTGCGGCGATGCCAGCCACAGGTGTGTAGCGGGTGTGGCCTGCCTCGATGGCAGCGACCCCCGCTGCAGATACGGACGTAGGCGTCGCAAAGTCTGGTTCGCCCTGACTGAGCGTGATGATCCTCTGCCCCACAGACACCAGTTCCGCAGCGCGCTGCGTCATGGCCTTCGTGGCAGAGGGTCGGACCAGGCTCATCCGGTCGGCGAGAACGGTCATACGAGGTACCGAGTAGCAGAGTATAGTTTCACAATGGAGAACATCAACGAAACTATAGTACGGACAGAGCAGGTTGGTCCAGCGCCGTTGCTGAGTCATCTCGCGTCGCTCCCAGCGGCCGAGCGTCGAGTCGCCGAAGCGGTGCTTGCAGATCCAATCGAATCGATGCGAGGCAGCATCGGTGCACTGGCTGGCCGGTCTGGCACATCGCCAGCCACGGTCATAAGGCTTGCGCGACGACTCGGTCACACAGGATTCGCCGAATGGAAAATTGCGCTTGCCCAGGAACGCGGCCGCAACTCACAGTTCGGCCGACCTGAGATCCCCACAGATGCTGGGACCGAGACAATCGTCGCCTATACCCTCGCCGACGACGCCGAGGCGCTTCGCACTGCCCGGCAGTTCATCGATCCCCTGGTCTTCACCGAAGCAGTTGAGCGTCTGGTTGCGGCTCCCGAAATCCTGTTCGTCGGCGTCGGAACATCTGGCGCGCTCGCCCAACTTGCCGCCTATCGTTTCGGGGCGCTTGGTATCCGCTCGAACGCCATCAGCGATGCCCTCGGTCAACACCTCGCCGCCGCCAATCTCCAGCCCGGTTCGGTGGTCGTCGCCGTAAGCCACACCGGATCAAGCAGAGATACGATTGTTGCCGCCGAGACCGCACAGCAATACGGGGCCCTTGTCCTGGGCGTTACCAGTAGCGCTCGCTCACCACTCGCAGAGATGGCCGACCTCGTTCTCGTAACCGGCGCTGACTCCGCACCTCAGCATCACGAGGTGTTCGCCAACAGGGTTGTGCACCTGAGTCTTCTTGGAGCGCTTCACACCGCGGCGGACATGCGGCTATCAAAATCGGATAAAGGTTCCAGGTCAGCGGGCATAGTCGCGACTCACCAATTCTGACTGGGTCACGGACTGCTCCAGCGGTCTCAACGACTTGAGCGGCACGTTCATGGTCTTTGAGCGCCGTCGTCAACCGCCCCCTACTGATGGCGTGGACGAAGACGCAGCTAGTCGCACACAGAGCATCGCAGGTATCGTGCGCACAGCGTCCATCCAGCGGCCAACAAGGCATGAGGAGTTGCAATGAGTACTGAGTCCAGGTCCGTTTGGCCACGCTGCATCTTCACCGATCGGCTCGGACTCGAGATTCCATTGCTCCAGGCTCCCATGGCCGGTGCTGCCACGCCTGAGCTCGCCGCATCGGTAAGTCGAGCAGGAGGACTCGGTGGACTCGGGCTTGGGACCGCCTCACCGAGCGACGCAAGTCGGCTCATCCAGGCAGCTCGTGCATTGGGTGCAAGCCGCATCAACGCAAACGTGTTTCTTCATGCCAAACCCATGCGTGACGAAGCACTGGAACGCTCAGCGTTAGAACCGCTTAAGCCACTCGCCCGCAGTCTCGGCGCCTCGGAACCTCCTCCGCTGAGGGAACCGTTCGGCACATTCGGCCCGGAGATGTTGGAGATGCTCCTCGACCAGCAGCCGGAGGTTGTTACCTTTCATTTTGCCTCCCCTGAGACAGATGTCGTGGAGCAACTCCATTCGGTAGGCATCGTCATCGGTGGCACTGCCACGACCGTCACCGAGGCGCAGGACCTGGCCAGCAATGGGTGCGACTTTGTAATCGCTCAGGGCGCCGAAGCTGGCGGCCACCGAGGCACCTTCAAGCCGTCGGTGGACGAGTCCAGAATCGGAACATTCTCCCTAGTTCCTCAAGTCGTTGACGCAGTCGACATACCAGTGGTCGCTGCGGGCGGTATCTCCGACGGTCGTGGATTTGCTGCCGCGTTGTTGCTCGGTGCCTCTGCGGTGCAGGTCGGGACAGCGTTCCTGCGTTCCCCCGAGGCCGCGATCACCCCCGGTCATCGCTCAGCACTTGAGAACCGCAGAGCCGAGGATGTCACTGTCAGCTACGCGTTCTCAGGCCGACCAGCTCGGGCATTCCGAAATGAGCTGAGCGCAGCGCTCCGCGACTCCCCCGACGGCATTGCAGAATTCCCGGTGCAGTTCGTCGCAACAGCCCCACTGCGGTCAGTATCGCAGCCGGATCACGAGACCGAGGCGATGTGGGCCGGGCAGAGCTTCCCGTTAACCCAGTCGGGGGACGCTGAGGAGATCACTCGACGACTCGCAACCGAAGCGCAACACCTTCTACGCCGGTGCTAATAGGCTTGCGCTGGTGCTGATGCGTCCCGCCGATCTAACCGATGCCGAGGTGTCGCGCTCTGTGGACGCTCGGCAACGGACTCTGCTCTCCACTCGTGACGATGTAGTGGGCCGACGCAGCGTGCTTGACCGGATTTGTGACGGCTACGCCCTGAGCGATTCGTATTGACTCATGGAGAGTCTCCAGAAGTATCTGAATCCATGTCGCTGGAAGGTTGATGGCTGTGGTTGAGCAGTCGGACTTTCCAGAGCGGACTGACTACACCGTCACCCGCGGCCGAATCACGGCCGATCCGATCACGGCCATTGAGCAGAGGCAGCAGGTAGATCGAGAAACCCGCCGCGTCGCCGAGACTCCCCCTCCCCCAGCATCCTCGCGACTGTCCCTAGTCAAGCGACTGAGTCAGGCTCTCAAAGGGCCCGGCTACAAATGCCGGGTCTGCTCGGAGGTTGGCATGGAACTGGTCGAGCCATGGCGGCACGGTGTCTGGACGTTTCGATGCAGGCACTGCCTGTCCTGGTATCAAGAGCCTAAAAGAGAGCGGCGAGCCTCGATGTGACGCTCAGCGCTCCGACTTGTCATCTGCTGCGATGTGGTCAAGTTCAGGAGTCCTGAGACCGATTGGGTCGCATGATGTTCTTTATTCATACTGACATCAAGGCAATCGAAGAATGGCAACGTAGCGTCGTTGATCTGTGCCCCATTCATCGGAAATTGCACGAGTTTGACCTGATAGAGCTGCGGCAGCGTCGTCGGATCTACCTTGTGCCGGTTAGAAGACCGAAGGTGTCCTACATGATCCGCGCGCCGAAACAGGACTGTGGCTATGTTGCTGCCGTGGATCCGCGGGACTACGACTCTGCCACTCCACAAGAGTGTCATCGTGCCGCCCTGGAGGTGTACCAGCGAGCAGAGACAGATCCGCACTCTCTCGGGACCCAGACTCGTCATTCAATGATGACCCAGGTCATCGAGAATGTGTCGGTTGTGGTCGCCTCAGGAGTGGACCCAGCCATCATGAACAAAGCCCAGTTCATGCCAGTGGTGAGCGGCATCGGCGTGAGTTTGTTGATTCTGGTGGGCGCAGCAGCGTGGGGCTCGGCAGTTCTTCTGGTAGTCGCAGGTCTCTTGGCAGTCGTAGTCATCGTCGGCGTGGCATACAAGGGCACACGGATAACTAACGAGCACGCGCAAGCTGCGCTCGAAACTGGGATCCTGGACGGGCTCGCTCCCCTACTCGCAAGCCAAGAAGAGATCGCCGCAGGCATTCAGGGGGCGAGAAACCGCGGACACAAAGTGACGAAGAAGCAGGAAAGCGTCTATCTCGCAGTAGCGCTGAGCGAGATGCCGGCCCAGATGGCATAGGTGTGACCGGGACTCCAAGACGATTCCGTGCCGCCCCAGTAGCCCTGCAGTGAGTGTTGTGTCTCGGGGAGAACTGTCCCTGTGTCGACCGGCTGTTGTTGGCTGGATTTCGTTGGATTTTCGGGGATTCTGGGTTGCTTTTCGGGGTGGGGCCGATAGCTTGAAGATATCGAACGTTTGTTCGGTCTGACGAGAAAGATTGAGTCGTGGTGAGCGTGGGATTCGGCGAACTATCAAGCGACGAACTGCTCACCCAGCTGGATAGTCTCATGGTCGAGACCACCCAGCTTGAGGCGTCTCGTTTGGCTTGTATACGTGAGGTCGACGCCCGTAACCTCGCCTCAGAAGACGGCCATCTAGGAACCGCTCCATGGCTCACGTTCCGTTACGGAGCCTGCCGCCAGACCGTCGGCTCCGACCT
>CAYUOD010000010.1:0-23285 GCA_964446225.1 uncultured Acidimicrobiales bacterium
TGGTCACGGCCGGCCGCCGCTGGTACCTCGTCGCATGGGATCTTCGCCGCACCGACTGGCGCACGTTCCGCCTCGACCGCCTCAGCGGCGCGCGACTGGCCGGCGTGCGTTTCGCGCCGCGCGACATCCCCGGCGGCGACGGTGCCGCCTACTTCGCGGCGTCGGTCGCCTCGATACCTCGCGAACTCGAGACGCTCGTGGCCGTGGGCGCCCCCTATGAACAGGTCGCCGAGGCCTTGTCATGGGTCGACCATGCGCCCGTCGACACCGAAGCCAACTCGTGCACCATTCGAATCCGCGCCGACAAGCTCGATTTGCTCGTCATTGCGGTGGTCCGACTGGCGCTTGTTGCGTCGGTTCGAGTCATCGAACCCCACGCGGTTGCCGACGAAGTGGACGCGCTGATCGGTCGCCTCAACCAGCGGTGATGCGAGGCAATCGTCGCGTGCGGTGATGCGCCGACCGGACCGTCGCAGCTCAACGACGGAGAAGGTACGCGACGCGTCGGCAGTGATTGATGACGCCCGTCCATCTGTGAGTCACAATGCCAGTCACTGGAACCAACCTGGCAGGCCAGCAGAGGCCTCGGCTACATACTCACTGTCCATCTGCTCCACCTAGCCGAGCAGGCCTAGTGTCGACGGGACCCTGGTGTGTCCCTGGTTGGATGCGATCCAACGCCGGCTGATCGCTCGCCGCAATATTCGCGTTGGCCGATACAAACAGGATGTTCGGTGCCCGAGATGCCGCGGATGCTGTGACTATGAGGCAGGTCAGTCTCAGCTGACCAGCGCGCACTGCTGATCGGTGAGACGTAGCTCACGCTCCCAGTCAGCGTCATCAACAACAACCAGGTCATCGACCGGTACCATCAGCACGACCTCGCCATTGTGTCTGAAGCGGACCTCAACATCACCGTGGCCCCCGTGATGAAGAAGCACCACCCCCTCACCCGGAGCTACGTTGACCCAGTCAAAGTCGCCATCCCCGAGATAGCGTATGTGTCCACAGAGACCACGCACGTGTTGCCCAGCCCTAGCCAGAACTCGAACTCGTTCTGACAGCCCGACAGCAGAATCCACAGCATCGAGAGACAGGAGATCCTAACGAATCCCCGCCGAACGGTACTCCAACGATTTGATGTCATCAGCCAGGTCAACATCAAAGTAGGCCACCAATCCAGTCCCCAACTGCGACCTCGGCCGGCCGAGCTGGCCGCCAGCATCACCTGCTTCGGTCGTCGGGCATCCATGAGATCATCGATGACACACTCGATGAGCAAGCCGATCAGAGTTCGGCGGGAGAGGGGCATGAGGAACATCTATTCAAGAAGTGCCGGTAGTCGACCTGCCGTGATATCACGGCACTATTTTCCAACTACTCGTAGCGCAGATATGCGAACGACCCGTGGATCAGCACCCGTCTGAGCAGGCAGTTGCGATTAACGGGACATTCCGTGCGGATGTTCCTCAAACCCCGTGTCGGCCTGGAACACCACTCCCGGATCGCTACACGCGGAGATCTACATTCAGCGGGCTAACTCGGTTCTCTACGTTGACTATTGTGCAGTTGAAGCGAGGCCAACTAGGTAGCCATGACGAGATTCATAGTCGCTCTTGTGGGTGTGGGAATGTTGGTGAGTTCGTGCGCGCTGTTTGGCTCAGATGATATAGAAGTCCGTGGCGTGGGCTCGCGAGATGGGCTGGAACTTGGTGTGGTGTGGGTGCCCTGCATGGTCGAGGGTTCGATCCAGGTTGCGGTTGAGGAATATGCTGATCGAGTCGTGATCGATCTAGACGGGGACGCAACCAACGCCGATTGTCTGGGTACCGCTCGCATCACTCTGGCTTCCGAGCTTGGAGACAGAGTCGTGATTGTTGGCCCGGACTCCCAAGAGTTCGAATACTGTGGCTACGAGCGACTTTGCGAGAGGTAGGCCACATGGTCGACCCAGAAGCACATCGCTTCAGAGAGCGTCACATTCCGTGGTGGGTCAGACCGCGATGGGTTGTTTGGTTGGGTGCCATCGTTTCTTGCGCGGGTCCTGTGTTTAGGATCTGACCAGGGAGAACCGCGATGCTGGCGAACAGAATCCAGAGCCAGGCCGGGGCGACCCCACCCCCTACTCCTCTCGCACCGATCACCATGAAAAGGCCATTGGCGCACGAACCAAACGTCTGCCGGTGAACCTATCGACGCATCTACGCTAGGCCAGCTGTGTCTTCCGCGGAAGACTTTTGCAGAGGTTGTCTCGCCGCCAGGAACAACCCGGATGCGACCATCTGTACTACAGTGACCCGACCAGTTGTATTACAGTGGTCCGACCTGTGGTACTGTACCGGACATGGGCAGCTATACAAGGCGCATTCTCGACACTCAGCTCGACGAGCTCATTGCAGGTCTGCCAGCTATCAGTATCGAGGGACCAAAAGGTGTTGGTAAGACCACCACCGCGCTTCAGCGGGCGGCAACGGTGTTTGAGTTTGATGACCCAAACACCGTGGAGCTCGTTGCGGCAGATCCAAGCCGGTTGGTGAACGCACCAGAACCAATACTCATCGATGAATGGCAGCGATTCGAACAGTCATGGGACCTCGTACGACGCGCCATCGACCAAGATCCCCGACCTGGCCGTTTCATTCTCACTGGCTCAGCGTCCCCTCGCACTCCAAGCACTCACAGCGGTGCGGGCCGCATCCTAACGATGCGACTGAGACCCTTAACACTGGCGGAGCGGTGGACTGGCAGTCGCGAACCATCTGTCAGCCTCTCAAAGCTGCTCGATGGCGACCAGCCCAAAATCGAGGGATCAACCGACGCTGCATTGATTGACTACATTGACGAAATCGTCGCAGGCGGATTTCCTGCGATACGGCAGCGCGAGGGTAGATCTCGTCAGGCGCTAATCGACGGATATCTGGACCGGATCGTCGACACCGACTTTCCCGAGGCTGGCTTTAGAGCGCGAAATCCAACAGCGTTACACCGTTGGATGGAGGCCTATGCTTCGTTGACATCGACGGATGCGAGCTATGAGACGATCCGCTCTGCGGCCACCAGCAACGAAGGCCAGAAGCCGTCCCGTAGTGCAACGAAGCCATACAGCGACACTCTCGAGCGAATCTGGATTCTGGATCCATTGCCGGCCTGGCTTCCTTCAAGGAGCTATTTCAGGCGGCTGGTTGGCTCCTCCAAACATCATTTGGCTGATCCAGCTCTCGCGGCAGGACTGCTGCGTGTGAACGCAGATGCACTCATCACAGGAAAGCAGACCGGTCTAGCTACAGTGAGAGACGGCACCCTGGCTGGAAGCCTCTTTGAGTCGTTGATTGCTCTGAATCTCCGCGTGTATGCCCAAGGCGCCGACGCGAAAGTCCACCACTTCAGGACCAAGGGAGGATCGCGTGAGGTGGACTTCATAGTCGAGCGCCGAGACCGCAAGATTGTCGCGATCGAAGTAAAACTGAAGAGGACTGCTGAGACCGCCGACGTGCGCCATCTGCATTGGCTCAAAGACAAGATGGGCGATGACCTGCTCGACACGGTGTTAATCACAACCGGACCACACGCCTACCGCAGACAAGATGGCATAGCAGTCGTTCCGGCAGCTCTGCTCGGACCATAGGGGACGGCAGTGCCAGCCGTTGCGCTTTGAATCACTCCGGAATTGGTGACTGCAACCTCAGCGCCGCTGCGGCCGCTCTCGATCAGATCAACGACCCGGAGTGATTCAGGCACCACCGCTTTTCGCATTGTTAGCAAGAACCTTGCTAATTCTGTTAATTGTCTCTTCTCGTAGTCCTGCAGCGAATACATTCACCCCTGGTTCGGGGTTCCCTCCACCCCATTTTGTTGGGCGTACCGCCGAACGCGACGCCATACACGAGGTGATGTTGCCGAGGGTTTATCGTCACGGCGACAGGCCACCAGAAAAGCGTTCCGTGACCTCGCGGAGTTCAAGATCGGGACTGTGGAACTCACGGTGACACTCAATCTTTGTGTGTATCCGGGATGGTCATCGTCATTGGGGATCAACCGCAAACATCGACTGGTGCGGTCGAGTGGCCCCGGTCGACATGAACGGCCGTGCGTGTAACTCCACGATCTCTTCAATAACCTCGGCCGACTCGGGATCGGCAACGAGGTTGTTGTCCTCAAGCGGGTCGTTTTTACGGTCAAAGAGTTGCACTGCTGTGAGGGTGTCCTCGTCGACGACCAGCTTGTGTTCGTCAGTTTCAAAGCTGGCGAAACCCCAATTCTCACTGATCGATATAGGCCTAGGATCAGGGTCACGGCCATCGACATAGCCACGTAGCGACCGAGCGGCGCTTCCTGGTACCGACGGCCCGCCAGCAATATCGCGGATAGCGGCCGCCAGGTCAATCTGCTCGATAAAGTCATCAACCGTTCGGGTCTCGCGACCTCCCGGAGGACGCACAATCAAAGGCACACGAACCGCGGGGTCGTAGAACAGACACTTAAGCAGCATGTTGTGCTCTCCAAGCATCTCGCCGTGATCACTGGTGTAGATGATCCAGGTCTGCTCGCCAATTCCCTTGCGATCGATGGCATCGATCACGCGACCGACTGCCTGATCGACTACCGTCACCGCCGCGTAGTAGGCACGCCTCACTTCACGCAGCCGATCAGGGGTAAGCGTGTCGCTATCTGCGATGCCCTGCATCATCTCGATGAGCCCCCTCAGATTGCCCGTGTGGGCCAAGTCGGGAGGCGTCGACGAGCCCGGCGCTGGGATTTCGACATCGTCGTACCAGCCTCTAGCCACCTCCGGGGAATCCCATGGGTCGTGGGGTCCAGGAAATCCCAACCACATAAAAAAGGGAGCATCGCCGTCATAGTCGTCGATCCAACGAACGGCTTCGAGTCCGTGCCAAGCATCGACGTAATCGTCAAGAGGCAGCGCGTTCGGAGTCGCATCCCAAGTCGGGACCGCCTGCTCGCCTGCCCCCTTGTAGGCGCGACTCTCCAAGTTTCGTTGGTATTGCTCAAGCAGGCCTTCTGCATCAAGGTGGGCCGAATACGGATTATCACGGTTCAAGGACGCGTGTTTGCCGAGAGTTTCGTGAGCTTCGGCGAAACCTAGCGACTCCATCAACGGAGCCATGTCCCAAGTCGTTTTACCGGGATGACGGGCGTGCATCCACAAGTGCATCTTGCCGATTTCGGCTGTGTGGTATCCGGCTTCTCGAAGCGAATGCAGAAAGGTCGGGGTATCGGCACCGATCTCAGAGAAGTTATCGAACACACCATGATCACGCACCCATCGCTCTGTAACGAAGGAGGCCCGCGCTGGCATACACAAAGGACCCTGGCAGTTCGTCCGCGAGAAACGCACTCCCTCGGACGCGAGGCGATCCATGTTTGGCGTGATCGCGGCGGGATCACCAGCACAACCCATAATGTCAGCTCTGTGCTGATCTGACATGAGCAGCACAATGTTTGGGGACTTTGTCAATTCAGCCTCCCATTTAGGTCTGCGCTACCGGCTCCCATTTTGTGGATCAAATGTTGTTTACGTTTACTCATCGAGCCGTGCGACCTCGACTGCTATTCCGTTGAGATGTGGATTGCCCGAAAGCGGATCGACATGAAGGTTCGATGCCAAACGATTGCAGTTCGCTCCGGGACGTTCGGCGGCGACCGACAAACGGGTGTCAGCCAAATCATGGCCCCACCCGTGAGGCAGGCTCACAACACCAGCCATGACCGCATCGGTGACTTCGACCTGCGCCTCAATAGTCGCGATATCCGAAGAGATCCTCGCCATATCACCCTCACCTAGCCCGATCTCTTGAGCATCACGAGGATGGATCTGCAGGAGGCAGCGATCCTTGCCCTTCATCAAAGTGCGGATGTTGTGCTGCCACGAGTTGTTAGAGCGCAAATGTCGACGTCCGATGAGCACTAGCGGCGCCTGTTCTTCGTTCAAGCGTGCGAGTAATCGATCAAGGTCATCGATGAACGCTGGGGTCGCGAGATCGATGCGACCAGAGCGAGTTCGTAGCATCTCAGGAATACGAGGCTCGAGAGCACCGAGGTCAACGCCATGAGGGTTCTCTAGAAGCTTCCCAAGGCTAAGTCCACCAGGGTTTTTACCGAACCCGTCACCATATGGACCCGCACGAAGACCTAGATCGAGAATGCGTTGCGGCCCGGTCCACGGTTCAAGCTGGGTCATGATTTCGCTGATATCTCGGCCGTGAATCGGACTGTATTCGTCAGCGGTTGCGAGCATCACCAACAGACCAGCTAATTCAGTATCGATGGCATCTACATCAGGAGCCGAACCGCGACCCTGGAGTATGCCTGTGATCGTTAACAGTGTGCGCCACTCAGCCAACATGTCGTCAGGACAAGCCAGCACCTCGGCCGAGTAGTTGACGATGTTGCGCACCGAGAACTGGTAATACGCGACGTCATAGTGACTGCGCTCTAGGGCTGATGGCACGGGTAAGATCACATCGGCGTGACGAGTGGTCTCATTGACGTACATATCGATCGAGACCATGAAATCTAGGCTGTCGAGTGCGGCTGAGAGCCGGTCGCCATCGGGTGCTGAGAGCACCGGGTTACCCGCGATCGTGATGAGTCCACGGACTTGACCCTCACCTGGAGTCTCGATTTCCTCGGTGAGACATACTGTTGGCAGCTGGTCGTAAGCACCAGGCAGATTGCGAACTCGACTGTGGAACGTCGCGTAGTCAGTGCCTTTGCCGCTACCAGGTTTGCCGGTCGAGTTGAAGCCCATGGCCGCAGCACGAGAGAACATGGCGCCACCGGGTCGATCGAGGTTGCCAGTCGCAGTATTGACAATGTCGAGTAGCCAGGATGTCAGCGTCGCAAAGTCCTGCAAGCAAGTGCCGAGCCGGCCATGAACCACTGCTGTTGGTGAACCAGCTAGCTCGCGTGCAAGTGCACGAATGCGCTCAGGGGCGATACCGCAAACCGGGCCTACGACCTCAGGTGTGAAGTCTGCGAGCGCGACCCCTACCTGTTCGAGACCGTCAATGTGCTGTTGCACATCACCGGGATCAACGAGGCCTTCGCCAAACAAGGTCTGAGCAATAGCAGCCAAAAATGCTGCATCTGTGCCAGGGATGATGGCCAAGTGTTCATCTGCAACCTCGGCAGTCTTAGATCGTCTGGGGTCAACGACGATCAGTTTGCCTCCTCGGTCACGCAGTGCCTTGAGCCGACCAGGCCAGTCAGGCGCAGTTGCCAGTGATCCATTCGATTCGAGCGGGTCACTGCCAATGAGAAGCAGAAAATCAGTTCGATCGATATCTGGTACTGGGAAAGCAGTGCGCGCCCCGAAGTGCATACCGGAGACGATTTCGCGCGGTCGCTGATCAACACTGGCAGCCGCGAACTTGTTCTTTCCGAGCGTTGAATATAGCAGCGGTGTGTAGATCATGGTCTCGTAATTGTGCGACCAAGGATTGCCACTATAGAGAGCGACAGCGTCCTTGCCGAACTCGTCGATAATTGGTTTCAAGCGTTTATCGATCAGCTCAAACGCAGTCGCCCAACCGACGGGCTCGAACTGCCCATTGATCTTTACTAGGGGTGTCGCGACTCGGTCGGGATCCTCATGCAGTCCCTTGAGAGATGAACCCTTCGGGCAGATATAGCCGTTGGAGAAGACGTCATCCATGTCGCCACGAATACGCTTAACGGCTTGACCTTCAACCTCGATCTGTAGGCCACAAGTCGCCTCGCAAAGCGGACACGTTCTGAAATGTAGATCAGCTGTCATCGCCGCTCGGGTCAAGCTGGTCGGCACCATTCAAGTAGAGGCTTTGGGTTACATAGGAACGAGTGAGTTCGTTAGCCGCACGACGGCACAGATCTGCTTTGATCACCTTTGCTTCGTCTGTCTCGGGCGAGGATTCAGGGTCGAGCGCCAACAGGTCAATCACATGGAGCGCAAGCTTGAGCTCTCCTCGCTCGGCGAGCGATTTGGCGTGATCTAGAACCTTTGATGGATCACTAATCGCGCTACGAATCTCGCGGGCAACGTCGTTGGGATGCGCAGGATGCAAAGAGGTCGGGTTCAGGTCTTCCCACCATCCGAACTGGCCTCTATAGACGTCACGCAGCACATGCTCAATGCTGGTGTAGCCCTCTTGTAGCCACGGACGATCGAAGATCTCAGGATCTGGCTCGACCATGTTCACGATCTCGGCGACGGTGTGACCTTTGTTCATGAGCGAGACCACAATGTCATGGCACCAACGAAGCGCAGCGGCGGTTGACGTGAGATATTCGGCAATCGCCTCGGGGCCTTCCAGCGGATCACCAAACTCCCCGATCAACATTTCGGCCGGATAAGTTCCGAGCCTGTCGAGCGTGTCGGCCCACCTCACTGGATCTCTCACAGGTCGTTGCGGGCTCCCAACATTGGGGAAGAACGGTATACACGAAGGACCGCCATAGAGGATCTTGTCTTCTCGTAGCCAGACCGCGACTGCGTCGTCGGTTTCTGAGGGTGCCCAGGTCACGTCGATCGTCCGGTCGCTAGACGAGATCGTCAACTTGTCGGAGAACGTCTCGGTGGGTTGGGTGAAGGGAAACACTCGCCCTTCAAGAGAACCCTCGGGATAGCGAAACTGGCGCTCAAGTAGGCGATTCTGGAGACCATTGCTCTCTAGGTAGCGGCGCTGGCGCCTGGGCAAGTTTTGGTGAGCAATGATCCGTGGCACTCGTCCGGTTTCACGAACAC
Source organism: uncultured Acidimicrobiales bacterium (assembly GCA_964446225.1). Classification (GTDB taxonomy): domain Bacteria; phylum Actinomycetota; class Acidimicrobiia; order Acidimicrobiales; family Poriferisodalaceae; genus CAYUOD01. The sequence continues at coordinate 8,744 of CAYUOD010000010.1, forward strand.
AGGTGCTAATCCATTCTCGACATGCCTGGTTGTAGCGCTGGTGGCCGTGACTGTAGATAACAGCAGCGAAAGACTGGTCGAAGCGTTGGCGAATCGCTGCAAGCGACGACGCCGCTTGGTCACCGGTATCGATCTGCACCAAGCCATCAGTCGTCTCGATGGTGATCAACCAACCGGCTTGCTGCTGGCCCACAATGCCAGGCGCGAACTCAACGAGCTTGTTGGATCCTGCGAGAACGTCATCGTCGCGGTCGAGTGAATCTAGTTCATCGGTCATTGATGCATCGTCGCTCAAAATGAAGCCCCCTTCGGATAGCGACCCCTACCGTAGGAATCACCAACATTGCTGTTCGCAACCTAGCAGCGGGCGTATTTAACGGCCCAATCAGGCTGAGGGGGTCAGCCCAAGTTCGGTTTGTGCTCTGAGGCGTAGTTCGACGACGTGATCATCCAACTCGCTTGAGGACAGGTCGCTCGTCTCATCTTTGTCAGAAGCTAGATCAAAGACTTCGACTACGTCGCCAGTGTCGCGATCGAAAGTGACGCGCCAGCGGCCGTCGGTGACGGCAATCCACGTCGGCATTCCTGGGAGCATTCGAATCATGCTCACCGCTATATCTCGGTGCGCTGCCACACCGTCGAGCAGCGGCAGCAGTGATCGGGCAGATGACCCATCAAGCTGCGCGTCTGCGGCATCGAGCATTGACCCAACCATGTCGAATGCCTGCACAGGTCCGTCATATACAACCGGGGCCGAACCGCCAGGTGGACGAACAATCAGCGGGACCGTAACCGATGACTTGTAGAAGTTCATCTTTGCCATCAGACCGTGATCGCCAAGCATTTCTCCATGGTCAGACGCGTACACGATCATGGTGTTATCCAAGTCGCCGCGTTCAGCGAGAAACTTGATCAGTTCGCCTATTTTCTGGTCAATGAGAGACACCATCGCGTAGTACTGACGAGCCGCGGCCAAGACGTAGTCATCGCTCAGTAGTTCGCTATGTGAATGGATCTGCACCAGAGCCAAATGGTCTGACCAGGCCTTGTGATCTGGTTGAGGTATCGAGGGCGCTGTGCGTGCGATGTCGGCATCAGCGTAATGTTCTGACCAAACCGGATCGCCCATGAGCGGTACATGCGGTTGCACGAATGACAACTGGAGAAACCAGGGCTTGTCGCCAGTGCGCTGGCCCAACCACCGCTCAGATTCTGCGGCCAAGAACGAGGTCAAATCTAGGTCTTGGGGTAGTGGGCTGGTGGCCGCATCCCACTGATGTTCAGTACCTCTAAAACGAGCCAAGATCTCGCGTCGGTATGGCTCCAGCATCTTGTGCTCCTGCAAGAAGCGCATGTAAGGGGTGAATTGCTCTCCGACATGCACGTAGCGATCGAATTCCTCGACGACATGATCGAACCCGAAACGAGAGATCGATTCATCTGTTGGTGGCGGGATGTCTTCTGGCCCGTTGGAGCCTATTGGCCACGCCGTGTAATGGGTTTTGCCGATAGTTGCCGTCTCGTAGCCAGCGGCCTGCAGTGCCTTAGGAAACGTTGCCCAGTCGGGCGAGCAGTCGCCAGCGAAATTACCTAAGACGCCGTGTTCGGTTGGGTACTGCGCCGTGAGCACAGAAGCCCGCGACGGTTGACAGATCGGACTCTCTGCCCACGCATTAGTGCATCGCAAACCCTCAGCGGCGAGCCGATCGAGACTGGGAGTTACAACAACCTCGTTACCAGCACATCCCAATACATCTGCCCGATGCTGATCTGCGTACAGAAACAAGATATTCGGGCGAGAAGCGTTCATGGCGCGAACCTACACGGAAGTGTGCAGTAATTAACGATCGATGTCAGCCGGTCAGTAACTGGTTGGCCTCAAACTCAAGAGAGGGACTTTCGCACGCCCGATCCCAGAACAAGAATCCCCACCAAACAGTGAAGATGGTGGTGAGCTGATTGACGGTAATCTGCGACCATGACGGAGCGGCTCTAGGCACAGGGTGAGTCGAGGGCGCCGAGCTGGCGTGCGAGATACTCCTGCTCGATCTCGTTGGTACATAGCTGCAACGCCGCTGTGTAGGACGCGCGAGCCAAGCGAGTGTCGCCAGCGCGGCGTGCCAGATCGGCTCGGACTGCGTGGACCCGGTGGTTCCTCGGCAGCATCTCGTCAAGCGCTCGAAGGACCGCGAGGCCAGCTCGGGGCCCCTCAGTCTCAGCCACAGCCACAGCACGGTTGAGCCGGACAACTGGTGATCCGGTCAGCCTCTCGAGACGGACGTAGAGAGTGGATATCGCCTGCCAGTCGGTGTCGAAGGCGGTCGTGGTCTGTGCGTGCTCGGCGGCTATCAGACCCTGGAGGCGTAGCTCCTCCGCGTATCCCTCGCCCGGGGGTAAGTCGTTGATGAGCGCAACGCCCGCGCTCATCTCGTCCTGATGCCACAGTGAACGATCCTGATCGGTGAGCGAGACGAGCTGTCCGTTGCACACGCGAGCGTCACGGCGGGCGTGCTGTATCAGGAGCAAGCCATACAACGCCTGGACCTGGCGTGCATCACCAATCAGGCGATACAGGACTGCAGACAAAGCGACCGATTCGCCCGCGAGCTCGGTCCGCAACAAGTCCGGCCCACGGCCGGGGGCATAGCCAGCAGTGAACGCGAGATAAATCGTTCTACAAACGTCGTTGAGACGGTTCCGAAGCTCATCGTTGACGGGTGCCGACAGGGGGATACCAGCCGTCACGATCTTTTTCTTCGCTCTGGTGATTCGCGCCGCCATCGTCGCTCGGGGCACGAGGAAAAGACGGGCGATTTCCTCGGTCGAGGTACCAATCACGAGTCGCAGCGCAAGCGGCGACCTCGCCTCACGATGCAACGCTGGATGGCAGCACAGGAGAATGAGCGCCAGTCGTTCATCACCAAGACCATCAAGGTCGTCGACGCTTGACGTTGGCTCCCAATCTGTGCCGATGGCCAAAAGCTGAACCTTGCGCCCGTGAATTGCTTCTGCCCGCAGCTGGCCGACGATCACCCGCGACGCCGTTGTGTAGAGCCAGCCAGCAGGGTTGGCCGGAACCGCAGTGCTCGCCCAGCGGACACTGGCCCGCGCAAAGGCCTCGCTGAGTGCATCCTCAGCAAGGTCAAGTCGACGCGAGCGAGCCACAAGCAGCGACAGCAAACGACCCCAATCGGTGCGATAAGTCTCAGCGATGACCTGCTCAACCCATGTTGACAACGGGACGGATTTCGATGTCATAGGCGGGCAGTATCTGGCAGAGGTCGGTGACTGTGTCGAGGTTCGGTGCCTCGATGAAATAGAAGCCACCGATATGTTCGGTAGCTTCAGTGAAAGGTCCGTCAGTGATACTGAACTCGCCGCCGCGAGTACGTACAGTAGTCGTCGTCGAGGCATCTTCGAGCGCCTCACCAGCAATCAAATCGACGCCCGGCCGCTCACCACAGGCCTCATCAAACGCCCCGAACTTGACAAACATCGCCTCCTGCTCCTTAGGCGTCATCTGGTCCCAAGGCACAAGTTCGCCGTAGCCCACGAGCAAAACTAGGTACTTCATTGTTGTTCTCCTGTCTCAAAATCGGCGACACTCACCGACACCACCATGACGCGTCAGGCAACCCAAAATCGACAGCCAACCAAAAAAGATCAGGAACACTGCTACGGGCCCGCCACGCTGAGCGACAGCGCAGCGCCTTAACCCGGGTCCTGGCCCACTGAAACTCGAACCCCATCTACGCCACCCGCATAGCCAGATCGTTGGCCCGGGCCGAACCGCCCGATTTCGTCCACTTGATACGGCTACCCCCAGAATCAGGTCATCGCGAAACGGATGGTAAAGAAACAACAGATGCGCTGGACACCCGCCGGAGCGCATCGGCTCCTTCAGATTCGCACCCGTGTTCTCGACCACCAACTCGACAACGACATCCAACGATGGCACCCAACCAAACAACCCATCGCGGCCTGACCCCCCACGGAATGTGACGCTCTCCCAATATGAGAAGAAGCATCGCGCCAGATCAGCATGACCGACCCCAAAACCACGCCCCAACAGAACCCGAAGCACATCAAAGCAGTCACGCGACCCGGCTTGATTCAGTTCGAGAGTGGGCACATGGTGAGTGGGACTTCCACTATCTACTAGTCACCGTGTGAGTCGGGCATCCTCATCGCAACGAAACCCGTGATCGATTCGTTTGGCTGCGTGCGACTCAAGGGCGTCTGTAATGTAGGTGGGCGCTCCTTCTTCGCCCGTGTGGGCAACGCGCTGGAGACTTGGTGCGCCTTGCGGTCGCCAAGACATCCACCAAGCCTTCGGGGGGAAACTTGCTTCGGAGCGGTCGAGACCCACGCCGAGCAGACGATCGTAGGGGGCCGCAGCCTCGAGTGTCGCCATCGTTGCGGGCTCCCGTGAGATCCGCTTTCATCACTCGACTCCACGATGTGTCGGCCTTGGGAGGTTCGCAATCGTGTGCTGCGCCGACGAGCCGATTCCGGTTTCCCCAGCAAGTGTCCCGGTCGCCGGTGAAGAGCTGAATCATGGTCGATAACCGACCGAGCTTATTGTCCCTGAGCTGGAGTCGGTTCCACAGCCCACCATTTAGTCCTGCGCCCACGGTCTTCCCAGCGACTCTGGTGGCTCGGCGGCGAGGAAGCGACGGAGGCCGCCCAGGCGTTCGGCGAGTCGGCGAAAGCGTGGCCGATAGACAATCAGCAGCGTCAAGATCATGACTGGGAATGGGACCGCCGGGAGGACCTGAGACAGGGATGGAAGGGTGGGTTGCAGTTTGATAGCGGCCACCTGCAGTGCAGCGAAGAGGACGGCTCCCATCGCCGCCCGGACGGGGTGCCACCCGCCGAAGATCACGATCGCAAGGGCGATCCATCCAAGGTTGCGGGTGTGCCCATCGGACCAACCAAGCTTTGCGTCGAGGGAGTAGGCGGCGCCTGCCACTCCTATGAGTGCTCCCCCCAACACTGTGTAAGTGTATTGGATCCGGCGTACTGGTAAGCCGCGTGCGAAGGCTGCCCAGGGCGATTCGCCCACGGCGATGACTTCTAGGCCTTGTCGGGTACGAAAGAGCCACCACCAACATGCGCCAACGGCGAGATAGGCACCGTAGACGATCACGTTGTGCTGGAACAGCGCTTCACCAAGGTACGGGATTTCGTCGAGCAACGGGATGTTCCAGCGTGGCACGGACTCACCCGGTTGACGGACATAGGGTTGGCCAAGGAAGGTGCTCAGGTCGGTGGCGAGCAGTGTGAGCACGAATCCTACGGCGACCTGGCTCTGGCGAAGCTCCACTGCGGTGGCGACGACAATCAAAGCGATGGTTGCTGACACGGCTGCTGCTCCGACGAATCCCAACGACACGCTGCCAGTTTCGGAGGCTACGACGAACCCGGTCAGTGCTGCCAGAAGCATGCTGCCGTCCAACGACAGGTTGATGATTCCTGCGCGTTCGGTGAGTGTCTCGCCGAGGACGGCCAGGATCAGTGGCGCGGCGGCGGCGATTATTGAGGCCAGAGTCGCCGCGTTCATGTGGCCGACTCAAGACTGGTCTCGGCAAGGGTCGCGCCTCGACGCGTCTCATTGCCGCTGGTACGTCCGGTTCGCTTGGACCGCTCTCGTATGCCTGCAGCGACGAGGACGACCACAACAAAGATCCCTTGGAAAACGCCAGCGAGTGATGCGTCAAGATCAAGCCTGAGCTTTAGCTGGCTGCTTCCCGAGGTCGTCGCCGCAAAGAAGATGGTGAGGGGCACGATCGTCCAAGCGCGGTTGGCGGCGATGAGTAGGACCAGAATTCCGGTGAAGCCGTAGCCGCCGGTGAGTGACGGAACAAGCTTGTGGTGGAAGGCGAGGACTTGAATAGTCCCGGCGAGTCCAGCGATCATCCCACTCAGTGTCAACGCGCTGATTGTGTGAGTGGTGGGATTGACTCCGAGCCTCCAGGCCGCTCTTGGCCCGTTGCCGAGCGCTCTCAGCCGGAGGCCGGTCGGGGTTCGTTGGAGTAAGAAGTAGGTAGCCAGGAGCGCCGCGGCTGCTACGGCGAAGGCGAGAATCGACCACTGAGTATGGCCAACGGTCGGGAACCACGCACGCTCTGGAAAGAGGTCGGTTCCACTCGTCGACGCGACTCCTTCGCGTTGCCAAGGTCCAATGATGAGATAAATCGTGACGGCAGCGGCGACGAAGTTGAGACCTAGGCCAGCGAAGATCTCGTTCACACCCCCGAACGCTTTGAGCATTCCCGCCAGGGCCCCCCAGATTGCGCCTCCGATCAACCCTGCGATGACTGCGGCAGTGACAACGAGTGCTCCTGAGGCGGAAAGGTTGCGAGCGATATAGGACGCAGCGATCGCGCCAGCAACCATTTGACCCTCCACGCCAATGTTCCACAGGCCTGCGGCAAAGGTGAGGCGGAGACCGGCGACGGCGACGGCGATCGTGGAGAACACCAGCAGTGTGTTGGCCGTCCGTGCTCGACTTCCGACCGCGCCGTCCAAAATCCGCTCAACCACTTCGAGAGGTGGGGCGTCGACAAGCGTCAGAATTGCGAACGTCGTTACAAGTGCGGCCGCGGTCGACGCCACGATACGAATTAGTGACCTCATCGTGGCCCCTTCCCGGCAATGAGTGAGGTGAGTGTCTGATGACCTGTCGGGCCGGGGAGAGCCTCGCCTGCGAGACTCTGATCGAAGAACACAAGAATGCGGTCGCTGTAGCGGAGGAGTTCGTCGAGATCAGAGGAGATGAAGGCAATCGCTGTGCCCTGCGAGCGGCGCTCCAGAATCTGGTTCCACACCCAGGCGGCGGAGTCGATGTCCAGGCCGCGAGTTGGGTGCTCAAGAAGCAGGACTGGTGTCATCGTAGGCGCCAACGCGAGAATGGTTCGTTGCTGATTCCCACCTGAGAGGTTCTCTGGCATCGAGTCGGGTGTGCCGCGGATACGGAAGAGCTCGATGAGGCGCTCGGCTTCTGTCCTAGCGGCGTCCCAGTCGATGAGTCTGTGTCCCTTCGATTGAGAGAGAGCGACGTGCTCGGTTATCGTGAGGCCTCGCACGAGCCCGTCTTCGAGTCGGTCTGCAGGCAGATATGTAGTGCCGGCTGCAACGAACTCGCTGTATGAAGCGGTCGTGAGATCTCGTCCGCCGACCGAAACGGATCCGCTCGTTGTGGATGCGTAGCCGGCGCAAATATGCATGGCAGCGCGCTGCCCACTGCCTTCGAGGCCGGCGAAGCCGACGACTTCTCGTTCGTGCACTTTCAGATTCACATCGACAACTCGTTCTTGTCCGCTTGTCGCCGTCGCGTTGCTCAACTTCAAGCACGCCTTCCCCGTGGAGATTGGTGTTGGTTCCGGCAGCGGAACGGTCGTCTCAAACATGGCGGCGAGTAGGTCGTCTTGGCTGAAGGGTCTGGAGTAGTTGGCAATGAGTTTGCCCGCGCGTAGAACGCTGGCGGAGGTGCAGAGCTGCTCGACTTCGTCGAGCTTGTGGGTAACGAACAACACAGCCATACCGCGCGTTGCGAGTTGACGGAGAGCTTCGAAGAGGAGCGTTCGTTGATCACTTGAAATGGCGGTTGTTGGTTCGTCGAGGATGAGGACTCGGGCGCCCCGATCGAGCAGGCGCAGAATCTCCAGCTGCTGGCGCTCTCCGACAGAGAGCTCACGAACCAGCGAGTCGGAGCGGAACTCGAAGCCGAAGTCGGCCGCTAGAAGATTCATTTGTTGTGTGGATCGTTCGAGGTTCATTCTTGAGCTCGATCCGAGGGCGAAGTTCTCGGCGACGCTCATGGGCAAGAAGACTGCTGGGTCCTGGTGGAGCAGCCCGATCCCCGCGTCGATTGCTTGTCGTGAGTTCGTGAGCGTGCGGCGAGTACCGTTGATGCGAATCTCTCCCGCGTCGGGACGGTGGAAGCCGGCGATCGTCTTGACAAGCGTCGACTTGCCTGCGCCGTTCTCTCCGATAATTCCGTGTAGAGCGCCTTCAGGTACGCGCAAGGAGATTGCGTCGTTGGCCCGGATTTTTCCGAAACTCTTTGTAATGTCTGTCAATTCGAGAAGCACGGGGTCCTTGCCAGTTCCGGTCCGGGGTGGGACCCAAGCGGGAGATGTTTGATCTGCTCCCGATTGAGTCTCACCTTTGGAGGGGTCTTAGGATGCCTCGCTCACGCCGTCGATGCCGGCCAGGAGCTTTTTCGTGTACCAGATATCAGCGTCGCTGGCGTTGGTCCCGTCGGCGAGCCACTCGCTTCCGTCTTGGAATGACAGGGGTCCTGTGAACAGATCGAGTTCGCCGGCTCCGAGCTGAGCGATGAACTCGTCAAGGTTCGCGGCTTGGCTGTCTTCGAGGCCATCACCAGCGATGAAGCCGATGCTGCTGGTGTCAGGGTTGTTCAGGTCGTTCCAGTCTGGGCCGACCCATTCAAACGTGTTCGAGAAGGAGCCGTCGGCGACCGCGTTCGCCACCTTTAGATAGGCGGGTCCCCAGTTGAAGTACGGGACTCCGAGGCAGATGCTTGGACCCTCAGCGCAGGCGTCGCGGAAATCGTACGGAACGGCCCACACGGCGTCTCCCGCTTCGGCTGCCTGATTTGTTCGGACGAGGCCTTCGGTGGTGTCGATCCCCGACATGATCACGTCTGACCCTGACGAGAGGAATTCATCCACAACCTGAGTTGGATCTAGCGTCACGCCTGGGATATTGAACCAGAACCCGATCCAGGTGACTCGAAATTCGAGGTCTGCAGGATCGCCGTCACGGTAGGTCTGCCAACAGTGCTGGGCGCCGAGGAATGCCGAGTTCACGAGCCGTCGTGTCTCGTCGTTGATGAGTGGCCCAAGGTAGCCGATCTCGCCATTCTGGGTCTGTAGCCCGGCAGCGCAGCCTGCGATGAACTTTCCGAATTCCATCCGACCCATGACGTTGGCCAGATTTGTCAACTCGGGTCGGTACGCCTGACCATCGGGCCATGCTGAGTCTCCCGACGACCAGACCATGGGGATGTCTGGATACGCGGCTGCTGCTGCCTCGATGCCGTCCTTCATGTCGTCTGAGGTTGCAAAGATTAGCGTGGCGCCCTGATCGATCATGTCGTCGACAACCTGATCAACGGTCGTACCGGGACTATCTGCCACGTTGATCTTGTCAACCACGATCACCTCGGCGCCGAGCTGTTCTTCGAGATACTGACCGGCCTCGAAGTGAGCCTGGGACCATCCACGATCGTTTTGGGGCCCGACAAGGATCATGCCGATCTTCAACGGCTTTGCTGGTGTATCGCCATCCGCAGAATCACCAGCGCTGTCCTCTGCCGGAGGATCGGACTCCGACGAGTCATCGGTGCTCGAGGCCGACTCCTCGAGGGATGTTTGAGCATCGGCCGAATCATCGTCGCTCCCACACGCGGCGGCGAGCGCTAACGCGATGAGGAGCGACAGCAGAATTCTTGGTTGTTGTCGCTTCATGTTGAATCTCCTTTGTTTGGACTTGCTTTGTTGCTAGACGAAGTTGCCGGAAGTCGGCCGGCGTCACCGAGACCCCTGAGCACCAGGCCGGACATGAGTCGCTTGCGATAGTCGGCGGATCCTCTGACGTCGTCGATCGGTGACGCTTTGGATGCGTTGACGGCCCGCCGAATGTTGGTTGCAGACACCTTCTGGCCCTCAAGCGCTGCTTCGACGCTGCGATCGCGCCTGACTGCAGGCGTGACCGCTCCAAAGCTGATCCGGACGTTGTGCAAAGTGCCACTTTCAATGTTGGCGAGCATGGCGACGCTGACAATGCTGATTGCCTGGGCTCGACGAGCGCCGGTCTTGATGAAGAATGCGACGTCAGGCTGCTCGTCCATCACCGGCACCCTCACGCCGGAGATCAATTCGCCCGGCCGCAGTTGAGTCTTGCCTGGTCCAATCATGAAGTCGTCCAAGCGCAGATGACGGGTCGCCCCTGCTGACGTCAACTCGATCTCGGCGTCGAGCACTGCGAGACACACGAGAGTGTCGCCAGCCGGTGACGCGTTGGCTAAGTTGCCGCCGATGGTTGCTTGGTTTTGGACCTGCGTGCCGCCGATCTCGCGGGCGGCCGCGGCCAATGGCCGGCAATGTTCGAGGACTAGCGGGGAGGCCGCGATCGTGCTGTAGGTGGCACACGCACCGATATTCACGAAGCCATCCTGTTCAGCGATGATCCCGAGGGTCTGCACTCCAGTCAGGTCAAGGATGCGTCCAAGTTCCGAGGGATGGTTTTGGACGAGGAGGTCTGTGCCACCGGAGAGCAAACACACAGTGAGGTCGCTCTTGAGGACCTCGAGGACTTCCGTCAAGCTAGAAGGTCGGACGAAATTTGGCGCCTCGACCGTCTCAGTCAGGGTGGCCGTTGATGGCCTCTGCGGTCGTCGAACTTGCACCGACGCCTCGATGATTGACCGATAGCCCGTACAACGGCACAGGTTGCCGGCGAGATCTCGAGCGGAATCACTTGGTGTTTGTGGTCCGCTGGTTGATGCTGACGCCGTGATGGACGCGACGATCCCGGGCGTACAGAATCCACATTGCAGCGCGTCGCTGTCAATGATGGCCATCATCGAGGCTGCTCCGGTGGCGTCATCCACCAAGCCTTCGACGGTCTGGATCCGACGACCACTGGTTTGTCCCACCATCACCAGGCAAGCGAGACAGGCTTGGTCGTCAATCAGGACGGTGCATGCCCCGCATTCGCCTTCACCGCAGCCGTACTTCGTCCCAGTTAGCCCCTGCTTCTCGCGGAGCCAGAAGAGCAGGTGCTGCGCGAGATCGGTGTCCTCGATCTCTGTCGACTCGCCGTTGAGTTCAACAGGCATAGCTGTTCCCATCGCAGTCCCTTTCGGAGAGTGCGGCCAAGACGTGCTCAGCACGTATCGGGAACGCTTCGAAACGGTGACTGATCGCATCGAACACTGCGTTCGCGATAGCAGGTGCCATTGGCGCGACACCGAGTTCGGCTATGCCTTTGACTCCCAGTGGATTTGTCGTGGCGTGGTGTTCCGCAAAGTCGATCGAGATCCGCTCTGCTGGTACGTCAAGAGCCGTGGGGAGGATGTAAGTGGCGAGTGTCGTGTTCTGCGGGATCGCTTCGCTGTAAGTAGCGTCCTCGTACAGTGCGAATCCGATGCCCTGCGCTATCGCTCCTTCGATCTGTGATCGCGCGAGTTCTTCATCCACGATCCGACCGCCGTCAATCGACGCGAAGACGGAGAGGACTGTGATCGTCCCGGTGTACGTGTCGACCTCGACCTCTACTTGAAATCCGCCGCAGGCATATCCGTGATGAGGGACGCCGATGATCGTCGAGGCAGGCACGGTCGAGGGAGCAAACGTGCCGTCTGCTGCGATGGGGCCGGCGATTGCGGCAACCTCGCCGAGAGTGATCGTCTCACCGGCGACCGAAATGGCGCCGTCGACCATTCGGGCATCGGCGGTCTCGGCGTCGCGAGTTCTTGCTGCCGCGATGACAACCCGTTCGCGGAGCTCGGTCGCTGCGGCCTTCACAGCGTTGCCGACAATGAACAGGCTCCGCGAAGCGTTACTTGAACCTGTGTCGGAGGCCGAGCTGTCGCCAGAACTGACTCTTACGGTCTCAGCGGAGATCCCGAGCTCGTCGGCGAGTATGCGAGCGTAGGTGCTGTGCACTCCGGTTCCCATGTCTGGTGAGCTGAGATCGAGGCTGACGAGACCATCTGAACCGAGGCGAGCGGTCACGGTCGCGCCGTTCTCGACACCGACCCCGAGCCCATAGCCTTGTACGACGAACGCTTGACCTCTGCCAATGATCAGGCCCGATCGCTGTGGCACTTCGCGAGGAACGGATTCCGCTTTTGCCATGGCATCGAGGACCGATCGTGTTGCATCGGGTTCGATGTTGATCATGCTGTCCAAGCCGCCAGCGTGACCTCGAAGGTTCCGGCGGCGAATCTCCGTCGCGGATACCCCGACGGCGCGGGCCAGGTGATCAATGTGCTGTTCGAGCCCGGCGAGAACCTGCGGGTTCCCGAAGCCCCGAAACGCACTGGTCAATCCGTTGTTGGTGAACGCGGCACGCCCTCGAACTCGAACGCACGCGATGTTGTAGGCACCCGCGACATGCTCAGCAGCCAACGCAAGAACGCCCGGCGTAAGATTCGTGTAGGCACCAGCGTCGACCAGCATCTGAACATCTAGCGCTAGTAATTGTCCCTCGGAGTCGGCTGCAGTTCGATAGCTGACCTCGAAGGGATGTCTCTTGACACCAGCGATCAACGACTCGTCTCGGTCGTACGTAAATCGGCAGGCGCGCCCCGTGTGAACCGCCGCGAGGGCGAGCGGGATCTGAACCGAACAGTCTTCTTTACCCCCGAACGCGCCTCCGGAGGCGACGTTCAGGACCCGTACCGACGACGGGTTGCCGTCTCTCAAGGCCGCCGCGATCTGTGCTCGATCGAGTAACGGATTCTGGCCCCCCGCTGCGACGACGAGCTGTCCTTCTCCGTCAAACCAAGCGGCGCCACCCTCGACCTCAAGGAACACATGGGCCTGACGCGGCGTCCGGTAGCTCAACGCGTAGGTGTAGGTCGCCGAAGCGAACGCGCGAGCAACATCAGTGGCGTTGGCACCCAGGTCGAGCGTTGAACACAGGTTGCCATCCGGGTGAAGCGGAGCCGTTGATGGCAACAACGCGTGAGAGGGTGAGACCACCGGAGGCAGTGGGACGATCTCGACGGCAATCTTGCCAATACCCTGTCGGGCGGCATGGTCACTGTCTGCGATCACAATCGCGTAGGGCTCGCCGACGTAGCGAACCACCGACTCACAGAGCACAGGCTGGTCTGGGACAATGAGGCCGTAACCGTTGAGGCCAGTAATGTCTTCGGCGGTGAGCACTGCGACCACACCCGGGACCCGGCGGGCTTGCTCGACGTCCAGACTATTCATCTCGCCGTGCGGGACGATCGACCGCGCCAATTTGACCCACAACATGTCTTGACACGGGTAGTCGGTCGGATAGCGATGGGCTCCACTCACCTTTGCCAGTGCATCTAACCGCATAGCAATTTCCTGCCATGTGAAGTCGTCTGATTACCCTGCGGCAGTGCGTCCATCGCCCCAGTAGACGTTGACGCAGCCCCGCTTGTCTTGTACGAACGTGCGTTATGCGCAAGGCTGCTTCCATGCTCCAAGATCACAGTTGCGTCTTCGACGCCGCGAATTCCCATGAGACTTCGAGCAGTTGGCACCGGCCCATACTTGGAATTACCGGTCTCGAGATGGCAGTTCCGGAGCATCGATTCGCCCCTCATCGCCACCGCGAGTACGTGATCGGAACTGCCATCTCGGGTGCAGAAACGTGTTGGTGGAACCGCGCCAGCCACACCGTCGCGCCCGGCAAACTGCTCGTCATCGAACCTGACCACGCGCACGAAGCCCAGACTCTCGGAATGGGCGGCTGGTCCTATCGAGCGTTACTTGTTCCTGAGTCCGCACTCGTGGCGCTCGACCTCTGGCAGGGCTTCAAGGTTGGAACGTCGCTCATCAACAGTCCAACTCTGGCAACTGATTTCGTTCAGGTCCATCACATGCTCCGCAACGAGGACGATGCAGGAGTGGCGGAAGACCTGCTGATTGACGTACTCGGGCGAGTCGCTAGCGTGGTCACGCCAACATGTGTCGTGACTCCGCGTGTCAAGCGATCCTTCGTAGAAGCAGCGAAGAACTTCATCGCCGACCGACACGCCGGACCGCTCCCGCTGAAGGAGATTTCAGACCATGTTGGAGTGAGTCGCTACCACCTCACTCGCGTATTTCGAGATGAGGTCGGCCTCACCCCCCGCCAGTATCAGGCCCAACTCCGGATCGATCGAGCGACCGAAGGACTCCGTTCCGGCACTGGGCCAGCGGACCTCGCCGCAGAGCTGGGGTTTGCCGACCAGGCACACTTCACGCGTGTATTTAAGTCGATTGTGGGTGTAACGCCCGGCTGTTACACCGCTCGTCGAGCCGCGTAACCAAGCTGACTCGGATACGGGCGCACAGAGGACAGTTGACTCGACCAAACTTTCGGCCCATAGTCTAAGCGCTTAGTATTTCTCAACCATAGGGGCGCACATGCACAAGCTGCAGACGGTAGGGATCGGCCCTGGGTGGCTCGTCCGGCCCACCACCTTCGAAGACGCATTGCGGTAGGCCCAGTGCTCCTATAGGTGTCATAGACCGCAAAGTAGGTGTCGTGCGAGTTGTGTTCGACAGGTCGGGGTTCTGGTTCTAGTTTCGTCGGGTGGGAAAAGATGCTGTCGTTGATCAGTTGCTTGTTGGTTGGACGCTTGTCGATGCTGATTGGTCTTTGATTGGCAATAAGGCAGACGGCACCCGGCTTGGCTTTGCGTTGATGGTGAAGTTCTCTGAGCAGAACGCTCGGTTTCCTGGGTCTGCGGACGATTTTTCGGTGGAGGCGATCGGCTATGTCGCTGATCAGGTGAATGTCGCTCCGATGTTGTTGACTG
>CAYUOD010000011.1:0-7655 GCA_964446225.1 uncultured Acidimicrobiales bacterium
GCTAAGCAGGTCAATCGGCTCATTCTCACCCGCCCGGCGGTTGAGGCAGGCGAACGACTCGGCTTTCTGCCAGGTGACCTGATGTCCAAGGTCGACCCCTACATGCGGCCGCTGTTTGACGCCCTGCACGACATGCTCGACGGTGAGAACGTCCAGCGGCTGCTGGAACGTGGAACTATCGAGGTTGCTCCGCTTGCTTTTATGCGCGGCCGAACCCTCAACGATGCCTTCATCATCTTGGATGAGGCGCAGAACACGACACCCGAGCAGATGAAGATGTTCCTGACGCGCATCGGATTTGGCTCAAAGGTGGTCGTCACCGGCGACATGACCCAGGTAGACGTCCCCGGTGGCAAGTGCGGCCTTGTGGGCCTTGAGAAGCTGCTCGGCCAGGTCGAGGGAATCGAATTTGTCACACTGGGCGGGCGCGACATCGTGCGCCACCGCATCGTGCAGAGCATCGTGGATGCCTACGAGACGGCCTCAAAACCGAACCACCGAAAGAAACGTTCGTGAGCTCTGACCCTGACCCTGAGCCGGTCGTGGCGGTTGTCGATCAGCAGGAGTTTGTCGCAGTGCAGACCGAGCGTTGGTCTGGCCTCGCTGCAAACGTGCTGATCTCTGAGGGGGTGCAGGGTCCTGCTGAGATGTCCCTGAGGTTCGTTGATGTGGCTGAGATCGCCAGACTCAAGAGCGAGTTTCTCGACGGCGATGGCGAGCCAACCGATGTGCTGTCGTTCCCGATCGACGGGGCAGACGATCCAGTGGTGCGGCTTCGACTTGTGGGTGACGTCGTCATTTGTCCTGAAGTTGCGGCTGCGAACGCGAAGCAGAACGCGGGCACTCGCCTCGGCCATGAGGGAACCTATGAGCACGAGATGGCGTTACTCGTCGTGCATGGCGTGCTTCACCTGCTGGGGATGGATCATGCAGACTCTGATGAGGCCACCGCGATGAAGAGCAGCGAGCAGAGACATTTGGATGCATTCTGGGGCAGTGTCAGGTGAGCTGGTTCTGGGCACTCGTTCTGTTCGGTTTCACCGTTGGTGTGTCGGCGGCTGTAGGCATGATCGAAACCAGCCTCGTGCGCCTGGGCGCAGTGGGTGGTCGTGCATTCGAAGATCTGCCCGACGATCGTTCCGAGGCGCTCGAGGATCTGCTTGAGAACCCGGAACGGCTCCTGGCGCCGCTGTTGTTTATCCGGGTGTTGCTTCAGGTTGCAGCTATTGCCGTTTTGGGGGTCGTGGCAGCCAATCGACTTGAGCCCGCTGGTCTTGTAGCGGTTCTCCTGCTCGGTGCTGTGGCGCTGTTCCTGTTTGGTGAGGCGGTGCCTCGCGTCGAGACCCTTACCGACTCCGAGAAGGTGCTGAAGAAGTTGGTTCGACCGGCTCTCGCGGTCGCCCGTATGCCGCTGCTTGGTGCGAGCAGTCGGGGACTGTTGCGCGGCCTGCGCAGAATCTTGCCAGGCGTAGTCGCGGAGACGCGGCCGCTTCTGAGCGAGGAGGACATGCTCTCGCTGGCCGAGGCCGCTGCGGACGCGGACGTCATTGAAGACGAGGAGCGCAGTCTCATAGAGTCGGTGTTTGAGTTCGGTGACACCGTTGTGCGCGAGGTAATGGTCCCGAGGACCGACATGGTGACGATTACCGCTGATTCGACGATCGACAGCGTGTTGAGAGAGGTCGTGGACAACGGCTTCACGCGTTTCCCGGTCTGTGGAGACGGTGTCGACGACATTGTGGGTGTGGTGTTGTCCAAGGATCTGCTGCGCCTGCACCTCCAAGGCAAAGGCCCGGCAACGATTCAAGAAGTACTGCGTGAGGCCCCCTTTGTTCCTGAGACCAAACGCGTGGCACAACTCATGCCGGAGATGCAGGCATCCAAGTTCCACCTGGCTGTGGTTGTGGACGAGTACGGCGGAACCGCTGGCCTGGTCACACTGGAGGATCTTCTCGAAGAACTCGTTGGCGAGATCATCGATGAATTCGACGACGAGGATCCTCTGGTAGCCACCAACGCTGATGGGCGCACTCAGGTCTCTGCTCGCATGCCAGCAGACGACTTCGCCGAGTTCGTCGGCCTTGAGCTCCCAGAGGGAGACTGGGATACCGTCGGAGGCCTCTTTTCGGGTGTCCTCGGACATATTCCAGAGCAGGGAGAGAGCGTCGAGGTTATGGGCATTGTGCTGAGCGCCGTTGAAGTGGACGGCAATCGTATTGATCAGATTGCTGTGCGGCCACTCGCTGGTCAGGCGGAGGCGTCGTGACTGTCACCCGCTCGGGATTTGTAACTCTCGTTGGACGCCCCAATGCCGGGAAGTCCACGCTCCTGAACCGCATTCTTGGCGAGAAGGTGAGCATCGTTTCGAACAAGCCCCAGACGACGCGCAGCCGCGTCATGGGCGTGCTGCACGACGGCACCTCGCAGATCGTGTTCGTCGATACGCCGGGTATCCACAAGCCGGTCACAGCTCTCGGGGAGCGGCTCAACGAAACAGCCCAGGATGCGGTCGCTGACGTGGACGTCGTGTGCATCCTGGTGGACGCTACGAAGCCGATTGGCAAGGGCGACCGGTACGTGGCGAGCAAAGTCCCCAAAGACGGCATTCTGGTGCTCAACAAGATTGACCGGGCAACTCCTCAGCAGGTGTTGTCACAGCTCTCGGCGGCGGCCGATCTCGGACTTGCCGAATACTTCCCACTCTCAGCTCGCACGGGCGAGGGCGTCGACGCATTTGTCGCCTATCTCATGACACGGCTGCCCGAAGGTCCGGCCTACTTCCCGGACGACATGATGAGCGACGTGCCAGAGACCGTGCAGGTGGCAGAACTTGTGAGAGAACAGCTCTTCCGCATCTTGCGTGAAGAGATGCCCTACTCCATTGCGACCCGAGTCACAGAGTGGGACCTGCCACGCATCTCAGTGGACATCATCGTGGAACGCGAGTCCCAGAAGCCAATGGTGATCGGCAAGGGTGGGCGGGTTCTCAAAGAGGTCGGAATAGCGGTCCGCAAGCAGCTTCCAGAGGGCCGGCACCTGATGCTGCGGGTAGTTGTTGACAAGGACTGGCAGCGGAAGCGCCACTCTGTGGACCGATTACTGAACTACGAACTCGAGGACGATCTCTAGCAGGGTTGTATTTGGCGCGTTCCTTGGCAGACTGTTGAGAACGAAAGGCAAGTTCCATGTATCGATTTGTTGTGCTCCTAGCCGCAGCGGGGCTGTTTCTGGCGGCGTGCGGCGACTCAGAATCCTCAGAACCGGGCGCTGACGACTCGCCTCAGGGCAGTGATGCTGTGCTGGTGATTGCCGACTTCGACTTTGGTGAGCCGATAACCATCGCGGCGGGCACCGAAGTCCAGATCACAAATACCGATTCAGCCGCGCATACCTGGACCTCTGACGATGAGGGTCTCTTTGACAGCGGCACACTCAATCCCGACGGAACTTTCAGCTTCACATTTGACGAGCCAGGCGAGTACCTCTTTCACTGCAGCTTTCACCTCAGTATGACGGGCTCAATAACTGTCGAGTAGGTGGGCCCTGCTCACTGGGCAGCTTTGTCGGTTCCCGCGAATTTCCTCCAACTTCTTTGAACCTCTGACCTCTGTCGGGCGTACATCCATGAAAGAAGCCCCTCAAGGAGGAAATTATGAAGAGATTGTTGGTATTAGGCGCGGCACTAGCGCTCGTCGCGGCGGCCTGCGGGTCAGACTCGGACTCCGCCGACGCAGCAGCGGAAACGCCGACCACGGTGACAGAGACCACCGAGGCGATGGAAGACGAGATGGAAGATGAGATGGATGATGAGATGGCAGACGAGGCGCACGAAGGCAGCTCCGTCTCTGCAGACTCGCAGGTCTCGATAGGCACCTCCATTGTGGCGTCGGCAGAACTCAGCGCCCCCGGCTTTATCGTTATCCACTCTGATGTGGATGGTGCACCCGGGCCGGTAATCGGAAACAGTGAGCTGCTTCCAGCTGGTGGGTCCACTGACGTGGTCATCGAACTCGACGAGTTCCTGCTCGAGTCGGCCACCGTCTGGCCAATGGCTCACCTCGATGACAATGAGAACGGAGAATACGACTTCAGCCCCCCAGATGACCTCACTGACGCGCCGGCGATCAATGCCGACGGTGACGTGGCCGTTGTGGCTGCCGAGATCGAGTATCTCCCGACCTCGCCTGCGACCATCAGCGGTGAAGCACAGTCATCTGGCGGTTCTACGGTTGTTGCCTCAGTTGAGCTTCCAACGGCTGGATTCATTGTGATCCACGCTGATCTGGATGGTGCGCCTGGACCGGTCATTGGTAACAGCGAGTTGCTGCCTGCGGGCGCCTCCACTGATGTGGTGATCCAGCTGGACACTCCTCTTGGCGAGTCTGCCACCGTGTGGCCAATGGCCCATGTGGACGCCAACGCCAACGGTGAGTACGAGTTCAGCCCCCCAGATGTTGTCATCGACGGCCCGGCCTTCACCGCAGACGGCAATGTCGCTGTTGGACCGATTGACGTAGAGCTTGTACCGGCCGCACCCGCGACCATTTCGGGCGACGACCAGGACTCCGACGGCACCACAATTGTTGCTTCGGTTGAACTTCCTGCGGCTGGATTCATTGTGATTCACGCTGATCTGGATGGTGCGCCTGGACCGGTCATTGCTAACAGCGAGTTGCTGCCTGCTGGTGAGTCCATCGACGTTGAGATCGAACTGGACGCCCCTCTTGACGGCTCAACCACTGTGTGGCCCATGGCTCACATCGATGGCAATGACAATGGTGAGTATGAGTTCAGCCCACCCGATGTCATCACGGACGGCCCTGCCTTCACCGTAGATGGTGATGTGGCCGTAGGACCGCTGGAGATTACTCTCCAGTAGGAGAGTTTCACGATGAGGGTACTCAGGAGTCGAGGCGAGGCGATGGAAGCTTCAGCTGAACAGCTCATCCGAGAGTTGAGCTCAGAACACGGCGCCGCACTTCTCGCCTGGGCGAAGAAGCGATGCGCCAACGAAGTCGACGCTGAGGACCTCGTGCAGGAAACGCTCGTCAAGGCGTGGCGCAACCAGCACCAGTACGATCCGGCCAGAGGAATTCAAAGGCAGTGGATCTTCGGTATTGCTCGCAATGCCCTCATCGACCAGCATCGTGCATCCAAGCGGCGGCTTCGCTTGGTGAGCTCATCGGCTGAGACCGCTCAGGTCACAACCGACGCAGACCTCAATCAGATGGTTGAGCGCACCGTCATCGGGGAGGCCCTGTCGGGTCTCCCCGATTCGAATCGCCAGGTTATTGTCGCCTCGTACTACAGAGGCTTGACTGTTAGAGAGATATCAGAAGAGCTGAAGATCCCTGAGGGAACGGTGAAATCGCGAATGTTCTACGGTATGCGTGCACTCAGACTCTCACTCGAACAGGCGGAGGTGCTCTCATGAGTGATTCCCATGAGCTCTACCGAGAGTGGAGCGCCGCGTACGTTCTGGGCGCTTTGGACGCTGATGACAGAGCAACCTTTGAGTCTCACCTTGCGAGTTGCGAGCACTGTCGGACCGAGGTTGCGAGCTTCGCACCGATTCCAGGTCTCCTCGGCCGTGTAGAGCTGGAAGATCTGGATCTCCCCGAGGTGCCGGAGCGAGTCATAGTGAATGCAACCGCACTGGCAGCTGCCGAGCTTGAGACACTTGAGACAAGCCGCAAGCGGTGGCGGGTAGTGAGTGTGGCTGCGGTGAGTGTGCTGTTCCTCGTCGGGCTTGTTGGTATCACCAGCTGGAGGGGCTCAGACGACGTCACACCAGCTGAGTTCGCCTATGAAGATGATTCAGTGGTCTTCGGCTCAATCGACGCTGTTGAACGCAGTTGGGGTACCCAGGTCCGCGTAGACCTCGAAGGTCTACCGGAGCGCGATATCTACTTCCTGTGGGCGGTGACCGAAGATGGTGAGGCCGCCCAGGTCGCATCTTGGACGGCCACTGAGGACGGAACAGCAATATTCGAGGGCACCACGGCAGTCGAAGTTGATCAACTCATGTGGTTGCGTATCACCTCAGGTGACACCGACGACCTGTTGTTTAACGCGTGGCAGGTGTCGGATTTATGACGGATTCAGTTCTTCCAGAAACCTGACCACTTCGTCCCGGTCTTTCGTGCGTTTGAACGGTGGCATGGCCTGAATCAGCGTCCACCGGTAACCAGCGGTCGAGAGACGTTTGTCGAGGACCGCCACGACTCCCTTGTCGGTGGTTCTGCGGATGAGGCGACCCGCGCCCTGGGCCAGCATCGTCGAGGTCCGGGGTAGATCGATGATTCCGAACGAGCGTCCTCCGTAGCGGTCCCGCCGAGCTGATAGCAGCGGATCGTCTGGCCGGGGAAACGGCAGCTTGTCGATCGTCACCAGGCTCAGCGCCGGCCCAGGAATGTCGACCCCCTGCCAAAAACTCAGGGTGGCGAACAGACAACTTTGCTCGTCGGACATGAAGGCATCAAGCAATGCCGGCTTGGGAAGCTCCGTCTGCGTCATGACTCTGAACGGCAACTTCTCAGCAAGGCTGTCGGCGGCATGGTCCATTCCCGCGTAGCTCGTGAACAGCGCTAGTGTCCGTCCTCCCGCCGCGGTGATCAGGACTTCAAGCTCGTCGGCAACTGCGTCGCGAAACTCGGCGTCTCTGGGCAGCGGCATGTGTGTCGCGCAGTACAGCAGTGCCTGCTCGTTGTAATCGAACGGGCTGCCGACATCGAGTTCGGTGGCGTCGGCTCCGAGACGTTTGGCGGTTCCAGGGGCAATTGTCGCACTGGTGAGAATGCACGTGCGGTCGTTCCAGAGGCGATCGGTGAGGTAGTCGTCTATGTCCACCGGGGCCATGGTGAGGGCGACGCTGTCGCGGTTTTCTTCGATCCAGGCGACATGGCTCGCAGGGAGGTCCAGAAGTCGGTCGAGTTCGGCGCTGAGAGCCTCGGCGGCCAGACGTTGGCGCATTCGCAGAGCATTCGAAGCATCCTCGGTCTTGCCGCTGAGCGCGTCGACAAGTGCCGCGAGCCGGCCCACCGCCAAGCTCAACAGATCTGCAATATCCTCGTCGATGCTGCCGCTGAATCGTTCGCCCCCGCGGCCATAAAGCAGGTCCTCTAACCGTCCGCCAAGTTCATGAACTGCATCGAATTGGTCGGTATCTGTGAGCTTGCGGGTATTGCGTGCAAGAGCGGAGAATCGGCTCGGCGTGATGCTCAGTCCCGCGGTCGACGAGATGATGTCCTCAAGCTGGTGTGCTTCGTCGAACACCACCACGTCGTGTTCTGGTAGCACCTCGTTGTTCGCGGCCAGGTGGACGCCGTAGAGATAGGTGTTCACGATGACGAGATCGGCCTGAGCAGCGATTGCCTTGGCGTCTTCTGCGAAACAGTCCTCGCCATTGGGGCAGGCCAACGCGCCAGGGCACTCCTGGGGTCCGACGCTGACCGCAGCCCAGGCTCGTGGGTGCGGTTCGAAGTCGAGTTCGGCCCGGTCTCCGGTCATGGTCTCATCGGACCATTCGGTGAGACGTTGGACCTGCTGCCCAATTTGTGAGGTGGAGGATTCGGCCTCAGGCAAATCTAGTTGCGCATCAAGACTGGCCGCCTCGAAGAGCTTCTGGCGACAGATGTAGTTGGAGCGACCTTTGA
>CAYUOD010000011.1:7755-19036 GCA_964446225.1 uncultured Acidimicrobiales bacterium
AGACTGGCCGCCTCGAAGAGCTTCTGGCGACAGATGTAGTTGGAGCGACCTTTGAGCACAGCAGCAAGGAAGGGCTCGTCCATGTGGTTCGTCAGTAAGGGGATGTCTTTGTTCGCAAGCTGATCCTGTAATGCCTTGGTTGCCGTGGCGACGATGGTGCGGCCTTGGGATCGCAATGCAGGCACGAGATATGCGAGCGATTTCCCCGTGCCCGTACCTGCCTGGACCTGGAGGTGCGTCTGAGTGGTGATCGCTTCGCTCACCGCGTCGACCATTTCCAACTGGCCCTCGCGGCGCTCGCCCTCTGGCAGATGCGCAGTGATTGATACGAGGACTTCGCTGTTGGTGGGCACGTCTTTGGTCTGCACGAGATGCAACCGTACCGGGCGTACCCGTGCCGATTGGGCGCTTCACACAGAAATCCATTCGTGGTGCCCTTATGGTGGGTTGGACCAAGTAGTTTCGTTGGCGATGGTGTTGGAAGACTTGGATCTCTCGCGCGTGCCCAACCACGTCGCGTGTGTGATGGACGGCAACGGTCGCTGGGCACAGCGGCGCGGGCTTCCGCGCACCGAGGGACATGCCGCAGGCGAGGCTGCGCTGATGGATGCAGTCGAGGGAGCGCTTGCGATTGGCGTCAAATGGCTGACTGTCTATGCCTTCTCGACTGAGAACTGGCGTCGCCCAAAAGATGAGGTTGCGTACCTAATGCGCTTTAACGAGGGTCTGCTGGTGCGGCGCAGCGAGGAACTGCACGAAAAGGGAGTGCGCATTCGTTTTCTTGGTCGCCGGGGTTGGCGGGTTCCTAAGCGGGTACTCAAGCGCATGGATGAGTCGATCGAGCTCACCAAGAACAACAAGACGCTGACGCTCAACATCGCCTTCAACTACGGGGGCCGTGCAGAGATTGTGGATGCAGTCCGGGAAATCGTCGACAAAGGTATGTCTGCTTCCAAGATCACTGAAAAGACGATCGCCAAGCACCTGTACGATCCCAACATGCCAGAGCCTGATCTCATGATCCGTACGTCGGGGGAGTATCGCACATCGAACTTCCTGCTTTGGGAGCTGGCCTATTCAGAACTCGTGTTCATTGACACCCTGTGGCCCGATTTCACAAGGGAAGACCTCTGGGCTGCTGTACTTGAGTTTCAGCGGCGTGATCGTCGTTTCGGGGGACTCGACAACCGCGGCGGGAACTAGGCCGCATGGCTCTCTACAGAGCCGAGGGAGTTGTGCTGCGCACGATCAAGTTGGGCGAGGCAGACAAGATCCTGACCATCTGTACCCGTGAGCGCGGCAAGGTGAGAGCGGTCGCAAAGGGTGTGCGTAAGACGCAGTCCAGATTCGGGGGCCGCCTTGAGCCCTGTAATCACGTGAGCCTGCAGCTCTACGAGGGCCGCGAGCTGGACACGATCACCCAGGCGGAGACCATCACAACGTTTTCGCACGTGAGAGGTGACCTGGACCGGCTCGGTGAGGCCCTCACGCTTCTCGAAGCTGTCGATCAGGTGAGCCAACCCGATCAGGCTGACCCCCAGCTTCTGGACATGCTGCTCGGAGCCCTCAGTGCGTTGGACGAGCACGACTCGAAACTTCTCGTTCCCTCTTTCCTGCTGAAAGTGCTTGCTCATGACGGCGTTCGTCCCGAGTTGGACGCCTGCATGGTCTGTGCGGGCGCTGGTGTGGTCCTCACGCGCTTTGACGTTGGACTGGGTGGCATGGTTTGCGAGAGTTGCCACCGGGGCCGACGGATCTCCTCAGAAGCCCACACGATTCTGCGCGGCATTCTGGGGGGGCAACTTGGCGCCATTCTGGCTCTGCCTGACTCTCGCTACTCAGCGGAGGTCGTAGAACTGGCGGCGCGTCTGTTCGAACATCACCTGGAACGCCGCCTGCGGTCACACGGTCTCCTCGACCGCCACTAGGCGGTGCGGGGCGAGTTCAGTGACCGGTGTGGTGCTGGCGGCCCTCGTTGGGGTCGGTGAGGCGCTACCTCATCGCTCTGAGCGCTATCCAGTTACGCCTCACCTGGAGGCTCTGGCCAGCTCCGCTGTCCCTCATGGCGCTAGCCCACATAGACGACCTCATCGCCTTCGTTCACGGTGCCTCCGGTCACTGTGAGGGCACCAACGCTCAACACAGAGGCTCGCTCGGCGTTGATATGTTTCAGCAGACCCAGGTCGCGGTCCAGTCCCGGCTGAGGCCGGGTGATCATGACGCATCTGGCTATCTGCTTGGTGATGTCCAGCACGGCCTCATCCCCAAGTCGAACCGAGCCGCTTACCCACGTGTGCTCTCCAGCACCAGACAACAGAACGTTGGTACGAAACCGGCGCAGGTCCCACGCTCCAAGCGTCGCCTCTGAGACTAGCGAGATCCGCGCTTTCGCGCTGTCGTGAAAGGATCCCGCGGGCCCCTCCCAGCTGACCCAGTCCTGTTCGGCCTCCGCGTCGAGCGGCGTCTCATAGGTCCCGCCAGAACCTCCCGCAGCAACAAGGCGAACGTCTCGGCCAAGCCACGCGGACAGCACTGAATGGTCAGCGGTCTGCGTTCCGTCAGGCAGTGTGAGCCAGACAGCCCCGTCACCTTCGTAGCGTGCTGACGCGAACAACAACTCGGGGGCACGTCGCGCTGTGAGGATCATCCCGGTGGCCTGGTCCTCGAGCCCCCGGACTCGATCACCCTCGACGCCACTTGTCGTGACCCGAGCAGTCGCAAGTCGTTCACCACCCACTGACTTCACTGGGTACCGCCAGAGCTCAGTAATCCGCACACAATCTCCGATGCCTGTTGTCTGGTACCGCATCAGGGTAATAGGGCTGAGCAGCAGACCATGCAGTGCCTCCGCGTGCGGACTCGCTGGAACCGACTGCTACACGGCTCTTGTCCGATTACGCCAAGTGGAAGATCTCGGACATGTCCAACCACCATTCGCCTTCGCGTCGATCGAGAAGGGGCTCCTGTAGTGGCTTACAGATATCCCACCACTCCTGAGTAACGCGATGCGCGGCAATTGCTTCCATGTCTTGGTCAAAGTTTGTGCCGTGATACTCGAAGTACTGAAACAGCATCGTGCGATGCCGGTAGATCGAGTAGTTCGTGATGTTGTTGGCGCTCAGTACCTCGAGTAGATCGCGCGGAGGATCAGCATGAAGTCGCTCGTATTCATCTATGTCGTCGAGATTGACTGTGATGATCTGCCCGAAGCGCTTCATGACAGCGAACTTGGGGCATCGAAGCCCATCCGTTCGTAGTGCTCGGGCCGAGCAGAGGCAGGGTCCTTGTATATGAACCAGCGACAAGGCACCGCAAGGTCGCAGGACTCAAGAGGCCGAAATGGGGGTCGCCCTTCGCTCATGTCAATCCACTCCATCACGATTGCTGAGTGCAGGGAGTACCAACTCATTCCCGTCCGGTACCAACTCCACGCGTGAGGCAGTGCGTTGCTGGCCGGGTTGGCGGGTGGTCGTGAGCTCTCGGGATCACCCCGCCGCAGTATCCCGCAGCTGCCACAGGGATCCAGGATCATCGTGTAGCGGTCACCTTCATCGAGCACGCCGACGTCTCCGCGCCGGCCCGGCCCACTCAGATGCCCGCGCATGCCTTCGACGGAGAGCTGAAGCTTCTCCTCGGGAGTCATCTCATGCCAGACCGCGTACCGTTCCTTCCAGAGCACCTCGTAGGAGCGAAGCACAACTTCGAGAACCGCGTCTTCTCCATAGTCGTTGGCGAGATCAGTGAGCAGTTGCTGGATCCAGGCGACGTAGGCATCGTGAAGTGCCGCGTAGCGCACACGGCCCAGTTCGGCGGCCGCAATTGCCGCCTGAATGTGTCCGTTGCGGAGCTGCTCGATCGCCTGCTCATGGTCGCCCTGGCTTGGTTCGAATGCGCGAATGCCGCGGAGCAGTACAGCTGGCACCGCCGCGGATCCCTGCTGTAGATCGCGTTCTATGCGATCGCCAAAGATCTCCTGCATCCATTGAAAGAGGGCCTCACCAATGCGGAGCGTTTCCGCCGAGAAGTAGGTGAGAAGTTCCTCTGCGGCAACAAGCTCACCGGCTCTGGCGGCTTCTTCAAAAAGTGTCAGCGAGCTTGTACCCAGCGAGGAGATTCCATCTGTTCTGATCGGCCTTCCGAGCAGAACCGAGTGCTCGATGCAGTCATATTGAGACGCCACTAGCGCTCGCCTTTCGTGACAGCTTTTGTGGACCCGCGCTCGATGAGTCTCATCGGACCCTCAACGACCTCGTGGACTGGCTCGCTGCCCGGCGACTCAAGAAGCAGCTCGACTCCCCGTCGCCCGAGTTCGAACAGTGGCATTTCGACGACGGTGAGCGGCGGGTCGAGGTACTCAGCGAGAGGGCTGTCATGAATTGCGACGAGAGACACATCATCAGGCACGTTGACGCCGACTTGCCGCAGTGCATACAGGGCACCAACAGCTGAGGCGACGTTCGCGGCGACTATCGCGGTCGGAGGGGAGACGTCTGCGATGAGGGATGCTGCCGCCACGGCGCCAGCAGCGATCGTGTAATCGGCTTCGATGACTCGAGTTTGTTGGGTCGAGAGGCCTCGCTCTCGCATCGCTGAGACGAAGCCGGCTTGACGTCGACTTGCTGTATCTGCGCTGGGCGGTCCGGCGAGGTGGGCTATCTCCCGATGACCGATATCTATGAGGTGATGCACGGCCATGGCTGCTGCTCCTTCGTCGTCGAGCACGACCCACCGGTCGAAGCCGGGGATGCGTCGGTTGACGGTGAGCACCGGAGCCGAAGTTGCGTGAAAATCTCCGAGTGGCACCTCATAGTCGTGGCCTCCCACGAGGAGGCCGTCGACTCTTCCGGTGGCGAGAAGGTCGAGAGGCGAGCCTTCTGAGCCAACGGTGTTGAGTGTCGTGAGGCTGGCGGTCAACAGGAAGGCGTCGCGGTCTGTGGCCGCGGATGCAGCTCCATCGATAACGGCGGCATAGACCGGACTGTCGTAGGTCGGGATGACGAGTCCAATAGCATTCGCTCTTTTGGTGCGCAGACTCTGGGCCTGGACGTTGCGTTTGTAACCGAGTTCTTGGATCGCGGCGAGAACCCGTGCGCGGGTCTCATCTCGAACCCGTAGAGCTGAGTCGTTGTTGAGGACCCGTGACACAACGGAGCTGTCCACGTTCGCGAGGCTTGCTACATCAGCCAAAGTTGGTCTGCGAGGAGCGGTCATAGTGCGTCCGGTACAGCTATTGCTTCTACCTGGCCGCTGGCCATTGAAAGGTAGAGCGCATCGACCATGCAGACCGTGCGGAGGTTGTCTTCGGCGCTTGTAAGGGGCTCCGTGTCATTAGATATTGCGCTGAGTAGCGAGGCCATTGGGCCAGCAAATGCATCAGGAAGCCAGCGCTTGGTGATCGGGTACGCGAGCCAGCCGTCTGTGGGCGCAGATCGACTCCACACAGAAAGTGTGTCGGGGCGACCATCTGGATAGTCGTACAGCAGCCCGAATGTGCCAGCGATGACTCCATCGCTCCCGTCGATACGAAACTCGGCCTTCGCATCATTGCTGAGGTTTTCGTGGTTGACGGATACGGTCACCTGAAGTTCTCCGGGGTACAGCAAGATGCTCGTGGTACGGGTCTCGGCCTTGGGAGCTTGAGATGGGTGGCGGGTTCCTCGACAGAATACCGAGGAGGGATCGCCGAAGAGGTAGCGGATCATGTCGAGGTAGTGGATCGAGTGGTATTGCACTTCTAGACGATTGGACGTCACTAGCCACGGCCATGCCCCCCAGTCGGTCGCTATGTCAACATCCACCCTGATGGCGAGCGGTTCGCCGATCCAGCCCTTGTCGATCATTGTTTTTGCCACGGCGATGGACTCAGAGAATCGGAGTTGCTGGTTGACCGCAACTTTCAGGTCGGACCGACGAGCGTGAGCGACGATTTTGGCCGCGACCGAGGGGGTGAGAGCGAGCGGCTTTTGGCACAGTAGATGCTTGCCTGCGTTGAGGGCTGCTGCTGCGATCTCAGGCTGTGCTCCTGGCAGCACCGCAATATCAACCACGGACACGCGCTCGTCACCGAGGAGTTCTTCAAGAGAAGCGTACACCCTGGATACAGCATGTTGGCTGGCTATGGTCGTTGCTCGCGTAGGGTCCCGGTCGTAGATCCCGACAACTTCGAGTCCTGCTGATTGATAAGCCGGTAGGTGGGCAAAGTCCACGATTGCACCTGCGCCCACAATCGCGATTGGCTTGCGCTGGTGGGCTGGCACGCTGATGTCGCTGGCCTCGGAAATCTCATTGAACTGGTCGAGCATCTCAGGAAACCCCTGGTTGTGGGAGCCGGTATAGGGCGACGGCCGTTCCGCCGAGGATGGCCTCTCGATCGTCTTTATCCAGGTGAGCGATCGTCTTATTTGTTTCTTCCCAAACCTGCGTGTAGCTGCCAGCCAGAGTGGCGACTGGCCAGTCTCCACCGAACATGAGGCGCTGAGGTGTGAAGACCTCGATGGCGTGATCCACGTAGCGTTGGAGGTCGACTGCCGACCAGTTCTTGGGATCGGCTGCTGTATTGAGTCCGGACAGTTTGGCCGAGACATTGGCATGCGATGCCGCCTGGGTGAGCGACGACGCCCACGGTTCCCATGCTTTCTCAGCGATGGCCGGCTTCGCGAGATGGTCTATCACAACGCGTAACTCTGGTACCGCCTCGGCGATGACCGAAACAAGCTCAAGATGACGGGGGAGAACAGCAACGACCTCGAATACAAGGTCGTGGTCGGCCAATATTCTGAGAGCTTCGAGAACGGGAGGACTGACAACCCAATCAGTGTCCGGGTAGATGTGAATGAGATGGCGCATACCCACGAACTTTGGGTGGGGGGCGAGACGCTCGATTGCAGCAGCCGCTTCTTCGTTCCGGTCAAGCGGCACCCAGCCAACGACCCCATTCACCAACTCTGAGGAGTTCGCGAGCGCCAGCATCGCGAAGGTGTCCTCATAGGTGTCGGCTGCTTGCACCAGGATCACGCCGTCGATGCCAGCGTTGCGAAGCTCGGGTTCAACTTCGGGGATGTGAAAGCTGCGAAATAGCTTGCCTGCGGACTCGTCGAGCCATGAGTACTCGCGAGCAGTGAGGTCCCAGACATGTAGGTGGCAATCGATAGTCGGACTCACGGTTGTTCCTCCGGGATTGACGAACCGGGCGGCTGCACCAGCTCGATGAGTACTCCATCTGGATCTCGCAACCACACAACCTTGCCACCCTGGTTGATGCCAGCAGTGATGGCGAGCACCTCAGACACCAGAGTGGCGCCGTGGTGGACCGCGCGCTGAGCCGTGTCATCGATATGGTCGACACACAGTGCTACATGCACCGTGCCGACACGGTGCATCGGCCCAGGATCTACGATCGGGCTGGGTTCCTCAAAGGCAATGAGCTCGATGAGATGACCGGAGGCCTCGGCAGTCGATGCTGCTCGCATCTGGGCGATTTCGATTCGACAGGCGGGGTACCCGAGCATCTCAGCTGTGTAGTCGTTCTCTTGCACCTGACGATGGCGCAGTTCGAGCCCCAAGCCGTCGCGATAGAAATCGATTGCGCTGGTCAGGTTTGATACGGTAATTCCCGCGTGCCAGTGCTCTTGGATGGTCACCGTTGGAGTTCCTGTTGCTCGGTAGCGCAGGGATCATCGCGTACGGCCAATGCTCCATTTGGTAGCTCGTGCTCCGGCAGGGGAGCCCCCTCATGCGTCAGCTCCGCGTTGGCCGCATCGTCCTGACTGGCCTGTTCTTGTTTGTCGGGCGGTATTGGACGCGGGCCTTTCGCTGAGCGACGCTCGGCGATTGTGTAGGTTGCCGCTGCAGCGATGATGACGGTGCCCTCGATGAGTCCCTGGTAGTTCGCACCTAGGTTCAACACGTTGAAGCCGTTAGCGAGTGTGAACAGTATGAGTGCGCCGGCGATTGACTTGGGAATGCTCCCGCTGCCGCCAAACAGGGACGTTCCGCCCAGCACCGCCGCAGCAATCACGGTGAGTTCAAGTCCCTGCAGTCCGGTGGGATTGATAGCGCCGAGTTTTGCGGCACTCAGACTGCCCACGAATCCAGCGGACAGTCCCATGAGCGCGAAGGCGCCGACCTTGTATCGGTTCACGGAGATACCAGCGAGACGCGTCGCTTCGGCGTTGGATCCAACGGCAAACAGTCTGCGCCCGACGATGGTGTACCGAATGACCAGCGTCAGCGTGATCGCAACTGCTGCCATGTACCAAACAGTCTTCGCCAGCCGGACGTCGTAGTCGACGAATACCGAGCTAACGATGAAAGCGAGCGCCAACAGACCGAGTCCCACCGGCAGCGAGCGTCGGCGAAGCCCTCGGAATGCCGCTATCGCTCCAAGCGCGAGACCGATAACGAGAAGAGCATTGGGGATAGTCCACGCACCGTTCTGATAGGCACGTAAGGCTGAGCGAGCGTCGTCTTCTCGAACGGTAATCGTGCGTCCATCAGTGATAATTAGCACGAGTCCTCGCAGAGCAGTCAAGCTGCCGAGCGTCACAATGAAGGCGTTCACTCCGACGTATTGAACGATCGCTCCGTTCAGAAAACCAGCCGCCAGCCCGGTCATCAGCGCAGCCAGAAGAGCAAGCCAGAATCCGTAGGTTTCGATAGTGGACAGGAACACGGCGGCGCTTAGCGCCGCAACCGATGCGATTGAGAGGTCGAAGTTGCCGCTAATCAGCACGATGGTCATGAAGGTCACGAGGATGGCAACCAGCGACGCCTGCTCGAGTACATTCGCGAGGTTCTGGCCCGCAAGATAGCTGGGACGACCTGTGGCCCAACTAGCTGCGGTGAGGATCGCCACAAGGAGCAGCAGGGCGTAGTAAACGCCCGCCTCGCTGAGTCGGAGGTAGCTCGGAACGCCTCGACGACTTTGCACTTCCGGGCCGTCAGCAGACCCAAATAGATTCATACTGTCTCCCGTTGGCCGAGCCCGCTCGCGAGCACGAGGAGTTCGTGTTCACTCGTGTCGTTGGCGTCTGTCTCGGCGATGATTTTTCCTGCTTTAAGGACGAGGACTCGGTGAGCCACCCGAAGAAGTTCCTCGAACTCGGAGTCTACGATTACGACTGCTCCGCCGTCCGCGGCGAAGGCCCGGATCTGTTCGGCGATTTCAGCTTTGGCCCCGACGTCAACTCCTGCCGTGGGTTCGTCGAGAAGTAACAACTTGGTACTCGCGAGAATCCATCGGGCAAACAGCACCTTCTGAGCGTTGCCGCCGCTGAGGCTTCTCGCCGGTGCATCAGGTCCTGCGGAAACGATGCCCAGGAGGTCAATTCCGCGTCTTGCTCGCTGTTCTTCCTGAGTCTGGTCAGCGAACCATTTGCCAAGCGTGAGCTGATCCAACGCCGGGAGCACGATGTTGTCTCGCAACGATTTCTCAAGTAGGAGTCCTTGTGTGTTCCGGTCTTCGGGCACAAGGCCCACCCCTGCCTTGACCGCGGCGGACGTTCTTCCTGTCATTACCTCGCCGTTCAGTCTGATTTTGCCAGTGGCCTGTCTGTCTGAGCGATAGATCGCGTGCAGGACCTCTGATCGACCGGAGCCAAGCAGACCGGCAAGGCCAACTATTTCTCCGGCTGCGACTGAAAAGGAGATGTCTTGAATGCCAGTGGGCGAGCTGACGTTGTCGAGCTCGAGGACCGTGCGCGTCAATCGGGAGTCAGGGTTGCTGGAGGCACCGCTGTGATTCACCGGTTGAGAGCCGACGATTGCTTCGATCAGACCTTCCTCATCGAACTCGGCGGTCGGCCTGGCCGCTACTACTGCTCCGTCGCGTAGGACAGTGATGGTGTCTGTCAGCTCCAGCACCTCGTCAAGGAAGTGGGACACGTAGATGAAGGTTGTGCCTGACTCTTTCAGACGATTTATGGTGTCGAACACTGCTTCTCGTTCTGAGTCAGCGAGCGATGCCGTTGGCTCATCCATAACAATCAAGTCAGCGCCCGCTGCAAGAGCCTGGAATATCGCAACCATCTGACGCTTGCCAATCGGGAGCCCACCCACGAGTGTGTCGGGCTGTAGTGAGTAGCCCACGCGCTCCAGGAGATCTGCGAATATCGCTTTCTCGGTTGGATCGCGGCGTTTCAGGCCTGCACTGCGGATGAAGATGTTCTCAAGCACAGACAGCGTCGGTGCCAGCGGAACGTCCTGGTGGATTGTGGCTATACCGGCTCGATATGCATCGCCTGGGTGGGTCCAACTCTGCGCCTCACCTCGCCAGTACATGGAGCCTGCTGTGGCTTGTTGAGCACCGGCGAGGATCTTAATGAGCGTCGACTTGCCGGCCCCGTTCGCACCGACGAGCCCATGTACCGAGCCTTGCTGAACCTGTAGGTCAACCCCGGCCAGCGCAATCGTGCCGTTGGGGAAGACCTTGGAGAGGCCAGCAAACTCAAGCAGGGGCAGCTCATGCCCGGCACATGGGTCGTCGGAGGGGGTCATTGATCAGCTACCACTGAGGGTCGCAGTCACTGAGGTTATCTGCGGTGATTGGTGGGGTCTCGTAGCTTATGAATGCAGCGTCGAGCACGCTCTCCTCGGTGAGATGCTTGGCCATCGTGTCAAGCGCAAGAGCGCCCATGTTGACTGGCTTGTAGCACACTGTGCCTGCCAAGCCGCCATCATCAATGGCGTCAATACCGAGGCCAGAACCACCAATGCCGATGGTGATGGCGTCGCTGCCGGCGCTCTCGATAGCGTTGGCACAGCCAACAGCCATATCGTCGGACTGGGCGTAGAACAGCACAACGTCAGGGTTTGACGCCAGGATGTTCTGACATGCTGCCTCGGAGGCGTCCGGCACCCAGTCGCCTGGTTGGCGAGCGACGATGTCGAATTCCGCGTCAGCTTCCTCAAGTCGTTCCTCGAAGAGGACTGCTCGCAGAACCACCTCTGCGAATCCAGCTGCACCTTCGATGATGGCCACCTCGCCACCATCGGGCAACATGGCAACAGCGATATCACCAGCTGCGCCACCCGCCTCGGGTTCATCCTGGGTAACCAGCGCGACCAGACCTGGGAACACGTCCTTTAGATCTCGCTCATTGGGGTCTCCGACTTGTGCAGCCACGGCAAGTATTGGAATGCCTGCGTCATTTGCCATCTGTACGTGAGTTTCGGACACACCGCCGTCGAGGGGCAATATGAGGATGCCATCGACGCCCTGGGTAATGAGATCCTGTATGTCGTTGGTCTGTTTGTCAACGTCAGCCTGGGCATCAAACTCGAT